>JAZUIT010000182.1:0-5660 GCA_045642385.1 Acutalibacteraceae bacterium | reverse complement strand
AAACACTCAACAAGGTCAATACAGGGAAGACCGCAGAGGTGACAACGGCGGTTGCAGCGGTTGTGATGTATGTTCAAGCTTAATGTGCGCGGATTGCTGCTGTGAATGTATGGGCGGCGAGCTGATAAGGTGTTGCTGATGAAACAGACAAAGAAAATTTCTATCTGCTCAGTATTTGCGGCACTGTCAATAGTGTTGATGTTCTCTACTGCATTATTGCCTGTTTCGACCTATGCGCTCCCGGCATTTGCCGGCTTACTTATCACAGTAATAGTAATCGAAATTGATAAAAAATGGGCATTCGGTATATATGTAACGGTATCGTTGCTTTCGGCATTTTTAGTTCCGGATAAGGAAGCGGCGGCAATGTATATAGCATTTTTCGGATATTATCCCATAATAAAATCGGTATTTGAAAAACATTTGCCGAGAATAGCGGAATATATATTAAAATTCCTGGTGTTCAATGCGGCAATGGTAGGTGCATATTGTTTTTTGTTTTTTATTTTAGGTATGCCGATTGATGAATACGGTGAATTGGGAAAATTTGCAATACCTATTTTACTTGGCTTGGGAAATGTTTTTTTTCTGGTTTTTGATTTTGCGCTTACAAAGTTAATTACCGTCTACATTCATGTGTGGAGCAGACGGTTTAGAAAATTTTTCAGATAGGATTCTTCTGATACTATTTTTAATTTCCGATATTTTATGAATAATAACAGATAAATGATGAAAATTTCATAGTTTTTTTATGTCCTCCATTGACATTTTTACGATTTAAGGTATAATATACTTAGGTGTATAGTATATTTTATTTTAACTTTGACGATAAAAATGTTAATGGAGGGCGCTTATGTTAACAAAAGTTTTATCATTATTTTTATCTTTTTTAATGATATTTACGAGTGTTCCTGTGGATGCTGAGTCTGTCAAAGATGCGGCGAAGTCCATCTCTGACGGTGTATCGGAGGTTGTGTCCGACGGTGCTGATTGGCTGTCCGGGGGATATTCTGCCCTTTCCGGCTTGTTGAAAAAAATCGCACAGTATATTTCGGGTCTTGACACGGCAAATAAACCCGATGCTGATGTTGTTTCCGGAAACACAGCCGATAAAGCTGTGAAAAGTGCATTGTTAAATGACAAATCAACATTGAAGACGCAGGCGATAATAACAGGAGGGACATCTACAAGTGTTACGGGAGCAACTATTACAGCCACTTATGGTAGCGATACTGTTCTTGATAATTCAAAAGATCAAACTGTAAGCTTTACGATTGCCACAACATATACTAAAAATAATGGTAATTTTTTTAAGTTTAGAATCGAAACTGATACTTACGGTTCTGTTAACAGTAATGGCGCATACGATAACTCTACTGGTTGTTATTATTCTTGGATTCCTGGATATGCTGCAAATGCAGATACGATAAATCGTGCACTAAATTATAGTTTACAAAAAAATTATTGGACTCTTACTATGAAATCAGGATCTGTGGGTTACCAGTATGTATATATTTATTCATATCACGGTTTTTATAGTGGCACTACGAGTTATTATTTAGATATGACGGGTACTCCGACCCAAAATGATAATGTAGCTTATACTTTTGTGATGGCACCAACCGTATCATTCAATTCCCACGGTGGTTCAAACAGTCCGTCTCCTGTTACTGCTCTTGAAGTAACCTTACCCAATCCCGGCACAAAAACAGATTTGAACTTTGCCGGTTGGTACACTGCCGAAACGGGCGGCACAAGAGTCGGTGGCGCGGGTGATAAATATGAACCAGCAGCAAAAACAACCCTTCATGCTCGCTGGAATCCAATTACTTATGACATCATCTACAACAAAAACGACGGTACAAATACAACGACAACAAAGACTAAAACGCACGGTGTGAATTACACAATTGCAGGCGGATCTACATTCACAAGAACAGGCTATACTTTTGATGTTTGGAACACAAGTGCGGACGGAACAGGTACATCTTATGCCGCAGGTGCAACATATACAGCAAATGCCGGTATAACTCTCTATGCGATTTGGAAACAAGTACATACCCTGCATCAGGGCGGCAGTTGTGATTGCTCACACACCGGTGAAACTAACATAACATTCAAACCGTGGACTTCAACAAATTCTTTACCCACAGCAAATCCGAACGGTGACAATACGGGTTATTATCTGACATCGGACATTACATTGTCAAGCGATTATGTAACTTCTTCTGCAAATCTGAACCTCTGTCTCAGCGGATATAATATTAATTGTCAGGGACATAGTATCACTGTTGCAAATGGAAAAACACTTAACTTATGTAATTGTGATTCCGGAACAGATAGGGGTAAAATATACGGTAACGGTACACAGATTATCACTAATAACGGCACTTTGAATTTATATAATGTGACTGTTGAAGCGACCAATTCATCCTTTGCTATAAAAAATACAGCGAATAGTTCGGGTCTTAATATCCACAATTCCAAGGTGTATTATTCCGGTAATAACGATATTACAGAAAGCAAAAAGGGTCATGCGATAAGCAATTATGCCTCATCCGCATCTGTCGTTAATATTTATTCAAGTGATATTAAAGCGGAGATTAACAATAACAAAAGGATTTCTGCCGATAAATCCGGTGTAGCTATATACAATGAAAGTACATCAACTATTAATATTACAGGCGGTAAAGTTACAGGTACATACGCAATGGTGATAAACTCCGGAAGCGGTGAGACTGTCGGTTCCGGTGTGGGTATTTATAACTATTCAAACGGAAAAATAATTATAAAATCTGCTACAATTGATACAGAAATTACTACAACCAATGCTGCCAATCTTGGTGTCGGCGCAGGCTCCGGTATTTTCAATGCCTGTGTCGGCTGTAACTCGGACAGCATATATCCCGAAGTTAAGCTTACAGGTGTTACGATAAACACAGAAAGTAGTGGTGTAGGTACGGCTGCCGGCGCAGGTATATATTTCGGCAAAGACAATACTACCGCCTTTACTCGTGCTGTTACAATTGCTGAAATAACAAATTCTCAAATCAATGCTTATTGCTCTTACAGTTCTAATTTAAAGAACGGAAGCGGTGCGGGTATCTATAACGCAACCTCCGGAAGACTTTCGATTAACGCTGGAAATTCGATTAATGATTATACTGAAATCATAGGTAAGAGTTACGGCTCAGGTATAGGTGCCGGTGCGGGTATTTACAATGAAACGGCATCCGAATCCGCAATCAGTATCAGTTCAAGTACCGTAAGCGGTAATGCTGTCGGTAATATATCGGGTGCAGGAGCCGGTGCAGGTATTTATTTAAAAAGCAACTGTTATTTTACATACACAGGTTTTTCAAGTAAAATTATCGGCGCTTCCACGGCTGCCGGCAACGGTGCCGGAGCAGGTATATATTTTGCAGACAGCTCATATTTAATATTTGGTAACGCTATTCCGGAACCGTATGATGATAAAATTTCTGTTTACAGTAATTCGACGAGTGAACAAAAACTTATTGGTAAAAGCTGGAAAAACAGTGATGCTCCGTCAAATTATTTCACAAGCTTAGATACGAATTTCAAGTTTGTAAAGGCTGTCGGAACTGACATATATTTGACAACGAGTGAGTATACCATTCATTTTGACAGTAACGGCGGCGTCGGTTCAATGCCTGATGAAACATATCGGTATAATGAAGAAAGGGCTTTGCCTGCTAACACCTTCACAAGAAATTATACTATAAACTACAACGCAAATGATGGCACTTGCGATACAAAAATTGTAGGCGGAGCCTATGAATTCGATTGTTGGATGGATGTCGATGGAAATACTTATTCAGATGAAGAGTCTGTTTCAAGACTCACTTCTGAAAATGGTGCTGTTGTAAATCTTAAAGCCCAATGGTTGGCTCAGGTTCAGTTGCCGACTCCTCAGCCGATTGAAGGTTTTGCCGGTTGGTTTACAGAAGACGGTGTAAGAGTCGGCGGTGCCGGGGATTACTATGCTCCTACTGAAAATGAGATTACTTTACATGCAATATGGCGTCATGAGCATACATTGCATTGTGACAAGGATTGCAGTTGCAATTATAATAAAGATACTGCCGAAAGTTTCGTGTTTGAAGAGTGGAATTCCGATAATACATTTCCTACCGGTGTAGCCGGTGAATTAAAATGCTATTATCTTACTGAGGATATTAAGCTTACCGGAACATCCCCGATTTATATTAAGGGTAATTTGAATATCTGTCTTAACGGTCATATTATTGAACTCGACGGTTGCAGTATTGCTACTAATACCAACAGTCTTAAAATATCTGACTGTCGTGATAAGGTAATTACCCATACATCAGAAACATTTGGATTTAGAGAAGTTAAAACCGGTACAATTATCGGTAACGGTAATAGCGTACTTTTAAATTACAGCTCTACCGCATCATCCGGCGGTTCCATTGAGTTATATAATGTTAATGTTGTGTCAAGCGGTTCGACAGGTACCGGGGCCGGAAGCGGTTCGGGTATATATAATGACTGTGCAAGTCAATTAACACTCCACGGCAGTACGGTTATCGGTTCCGGTAACGGCACAGGTGTGGGTTCAGGTGCAGGTATATACAATGTTAACGGTTCGGTTCGTATTTATGACAGTACTGTTAAGGGTAATGCAGGTACAGGTAACGGCAACGGTTCGGGTGCAGGTATCTGTACCATAGGTGTCTGTACTTTCACCTGTACAGGTGTTGAAACGGAGATTTCCGGTGAATCCGATGGCACAGGCGCAGGTGCCGGTGCAGGTATATATCTTGCGCAGGATGCAATTTTAACATTTGATGCACCTCTGAGTAATGTCAATAAAATTTCTGTTTACCGTTTCCATGCTTCTGCTGTAAATTCAATTCAGATAAGTAGTAACTGGTTAAACGAAGGCGAGAGCCCGGATAAATATTTTATAAGTGTTGACAGTACACTTCCTTACCCGTTATTGAACGATAATAAATTGTATCTCTACAAAAACAGACCTTGTACGATTACATTTAACGATATCTATGCAACAACACCCGGAACGAAGAACATAACGGCAACTAACGGCGCTGATATGCAGGATATTGTAATTCCGAAAAAAGATTATTATACTTTCATGGGATATTTTGATGCTGTAGATGGCGGTGGTACCCAATATTACTATCCTGACGGTAAGCCGACACGCAAATGGGATAAAAACGAAGATACAACTTTATATGCAAAGTGGATGCCGACCACCGGAAGCACAACAAAGACAGTAACAGGTCCTTCGTTAAAAGCAACAAGTAGCATTTATGTTCTTACTCGTACTTGGAATAATGGTTCAATTAGCGGCTATCATACTTTAATAAATAATGTTCCGACTTTTTATTACGATGTCGCAAATGACGCTCAAACGAGAGATTGTAAAGTGACATTCAATAAGAATAGTTATACGGATTCACTTAATCGTCAAACAACATTTTATTGGTTTACTGTAACACTTAACGAAGTTACGATTTTTTCACCAACTAACGTTACGAAGTGTAATGATACACAAACCGTAACGAAAACTATTACTCCTACCGGAGTGGCTTTGTACAATGGTGCAACATCGATAAACGGGACTGCGACCGGAACAACAGTTTCTTTTAAAT
>JAZUIT010000181.1:0-2076 GCA_045642385.1 Acutalibacteraceae bacterium | reverse complement strand
AATCACCGATAAAAGTCCACGCACAATGATTGTAATAAAAATATTATTAAATTTGTAAGTTTGGCAGAATATGTAACATACTACCATTTCAAAAATTCCTAAAATCAAGTATAATATATACTTTTTAAAATAATGTGATACAGGAGTTTAGAAAATCTTTTTAAAAATAATAAACGGTCTGAACCAATCAGATGTACACAACCCGCCTAAAATTGTACCGATAATTACCCCGTCAATTCCTATTTTTTTAACAAGTATTACCGAAGAAACGAGGTTGACTGCGGCAAAACCAAACGATAGCCATGCGTCTTCAAGATATGTACCGGAAGCACTTTTCATAATTATCAACGGCATTCTGAGACCGGTCAAATAATTACAAAGACAGAATAGAAAGACTGTAAAAAAAGTACCCACACCGGATGCTTCTCCGAAAGAGTATTTACTTCCGAATGCCAATTCTATTGCCGGATTAAATAAGGACAACAGTACATTTGCTTCAAGCGAATATACAAGAAAAGCTGCGTAAAACATAATATCAAAAGTTTTTAAACGCTTCTCAGTATCATCTTTTGCCACGACATTTCCGAAGCTTGCGGATGTACCGGTAAACAACGCACCCACATAACTGTTAAATAATTGCCTTATAGTAATATAATTTGAATAAATACCGGTGGTTGTCAAATCAATAAACTTAGTTATTATTAGATTATCCGTTGAATTAACAAGATAATCACCAATTTTTGAAGCCACTAAACCCGTTATGTTTCTGATGATAGTATTTTTAACGGTTTTTCTTATTCTGATCTTGGAGCTGAAATCAATATAATCATATTGATGTGTTACATATCTGTTTTCAATTAAAGTTAATGAAATTGTACATACAATTTGAACAATTAAATATATCGAATATACATTTTCATAATCTCTGAAAACTAACAAGGATATTATTTTCAGAACTATTTGTGTGATAGAGCCTACAAAATAAAACTTAAATAATTTGTAACCTTTTGCATCGGAATTAATTAAAGACATTTTATATGAAATAAAATATGTCGACACAGTATCAATAAGATACACAAAGTATGCAAAATTTAATCCGTCAGGTTGTTTTTCCGGTTCAATAAAAAAATCAAGGAAGAAAAACAAAATTATACCGCCAATTGCGACAAATGAACCGATTAATCTATACGCTCTTTTATAAAGTGTCATTAAAGCACTGACTTCATTATAATCGTGTTCGGCAAGCGGTTTATATAAACTGAATCCTATTGCAGTACCGATACCTAATTCTGCCAGTGACAACATTCCGAAAATATTACCGAATAAACCTGATATTCCCAAGTATTCGGCAGTCAAAACTCTTGTAAAAACCCCACGGGAAACCAGTCCGAGCAATGATGTCAAAAATGATGTAAAAACTGTTGAAGTTATATTTTTTGCCGAGTCTTCCAATCGTGACAAAGTAATAATACCTCCTTTTACGACGACTTTATGTATATTGTATTTTAACATATTGCAACAACATAGTCAAATACAAAAGTAATATTAGCAGAAATTTTGAATATATATAGCTTGACCGATAAATATAACGGAGGAAAAAATGATTACAGGAGTTTATAAAAGTAAAGCATCAGGAATAATAAAATCTATACAGAATAATTCAATGATAATTATTCTTTTTTCGGTATTTTCAGCAGGAATTATTTCAGGTACCGCATCTTTAAAAAGCAACAGTATTATAATCGAGAAATCAACACAAATTATAAGCAACTACATAAAAATCAAAATTCAGGAATTGTTTTTTCAGACATTTTGTAACTCATTATTAAGTGATATAATATTTCTACTTCCGATTTTTGTGGCAGGCTTATGTGCGGTAGGTATACCGATAATTTTTACCGTAACATTTGCAAAGGGCTTAGGTCTTGGATTTATTACATCATTTTACTGCACAGAATATGGAATTAACGGTTTGGGTCATTGTATTCTTATGATATTCCCCGGTGCAGTTCTTTCGGTATTAGCCATACTGATAGCATCAAAATCATCTATAATTCAATCAGCAAGAATTTTTAA
>JAZUIT010000180.1:0-8767 GCA_045642385.1 Acutalibacteraceae bacterium | reverse complement strand
AATTCAATTTTTTGTATTCCGAAATCAGTCTGTATATCCCGACCTTGTTTTTGGTTGATAAGTCTGCACTTTCAAGATTGTTTTCAAGGACATCAATATCAACATCTATCTGCTCGGTAACACGACCTTTGAGCAACAGTTTTAGAAGTTCATGTTTAAAAGCCTTATCACCATTTCCATCAATCAATCTATCCTCAGAAATATAGTTATATAATTCTTCGGAGCCATCATACTTTTTTATTTTACACAAAACAGGCTCAATCCAATCGTTTTGATAAACAACGGCAACTCCTTTCGGAAGCTTAGCAATTTCATCAAGTTGTTCATCTTTAAGTGCAGCAGCTTTTCCAGCTAATCTCCGGTCTGCTTCGTCAGGTAATCTCATAATGATTTTTGTATTGGTATTTCTGATTGCAGAGATGTCAACAGCGGAAGGTGATTGATCCGCAATAATAAATCCTTCGCCATATGTTCTCATCTCAGCAATAGCGTTTGAAATCATTTCAACAGATTTCCCTGCAACATTTGCACCTTCGGAAGATTGCTCCATTGATGTTCTCTTTAAAATATTGTGAGCCTCTTCAAGAACAGTAATATGCTTCAGCGGTTTGTTCATACCATCTGTCTGAGTCATCCTATGTTCGCTTAATCTCATAACAAGGATGCCCATTACAAGCGATTTTGTTTCAAGAGACCCGATTCTGCTGAGATCAATAATCACATTGGAATCAAATAACTTTTTGTTATCTATTTCATCCGGGCCAAACATCCGCCCATTGAGACCATTGGTCAAAGATTTCACTCTTGTTTCCAGAGAACCTTTATAATTGCTCTTTACTTCCTGGTCATAAGCTGAATTATCAATTACTTCTGCCAATTCTGAGAGTAAATCCTTAAATGTTGGATAGAGACTTTCGTGAATTGTATTCACGGAAGTAGTAAGATCCCATCCGCAAACCTCATATGCCTGAAGAAGCGCTTCCTTTAATACGGCAGGCATGGCGGCATACATAGGCCAGCACACGTTGAAGATTTCAATTAATCTGTCAACATGTTCCAGTACATGTATACCTTTCGGGAAAGCGAATGGATTGATTTTCAATAGTTTACTATATTCCGGGTTGGTTCCATAAACATCAGCCCAAGTAATATCACTGTTTCCGAAAATGTGTTTATATTCCCCTTTTGCAGGTTCGACCACCATAAATGTAATATCTTTTAATGCTAATTGCTTCAGCAATTCATAAACAGTGTTGCTTTTTCCGGAACCTGTGGAACCGGTAATAAAGGTATGCATTGAGAGACTTTCCACATCAAGTTTAACACTATTCTTTTTGTTTTCACTGCCCATATTAAAGATGTTGCCAAGATTAATATATCTTTCTGAACTATTGTGATTATAATTGACAACTTCTTTTCCGAAATCAGCATGCTCAATCACGGGAAAACCGCATACGGATTTTCTGGGCAAACCCATGTGAATGGCGAGCTCGTTTCCGCTGACAAGTGAACATGGTGTAACTTGAACCTTTTCTTCTCCAGCAGGATAAATAAACACCGGATGCATAAAATTCTGTACATACTCGCAGATTAATTTAACGCTCTGCGGCTCATAATGTCTCCATGAATTAATTGCACCTAATTCTACGCCGGAATTTTCACCCCTCATAATTGATTTATATGTTGAGGCTGCAATTTCAGCGACATGGGCATCATTGGAAATAAAATAAGCGGAACATTCCCACATACCAAGGCTTTCAAATTCATGAAGTCGCTTAAGTTGAATGTCAAGTCTCTCAATTATGTTGGAAATTGATTTGTTTTCGGCATTTAAAGTAATATTTCTTCCTGAACCATCAGTAATACCCGTGGTATCTGTCGTACCTTCAGTATGGGTATCTGTTAACCCCTCGTTATGGGTATCTGTTATACCTTCGGTATGAGTATCTGTTATACCTTCGGTATGAGTGTCAGTAGTTCCTTCGGTATGCGTATCAGTAGTAGTTTTAGTCTTGGATTTTGTTTTTGTATTACCGCCTAAAGCTGAAAATCCTGAGCTCAGGGCACCGCCGGCAAGTATACTCGCACCACCAGTAACGGGAGCTAAAGCAACCCCAACCGCAGCTGATGTAAACGCTGCCGCTGAAGCAAGTTTTGAGCCAAGTGTTTTTCTATTCTTTGATTTGCTTTTTGAAACCGATTTGCTGTGAGAATCGGATATAGTTATTCCGTGAGAATTTGACATTGTTGTTCCATGAGAATCTGACATTGTTGTACTATGGGAATCTGATGTCGTAATTCCGTGAGAATCACTAACTGTATCTGAACGAGATGTGTTTAACGAAAAATTAGTAGAAAAACCAACCTGATATTTTGAAAAAGGAGACAACTGAGTATAAATCTCCTCATAGCTTCTTCTGATTTCGTCAATTTCGCTTTGGCTGGTACTGTTTGCAAGAATAATTGCAGTATATCTTTTTCCTTGCATTGCATACGCAAGTTTTTCCAAGCCCTGCACAAACGATTTGTTTTCGCGGATTTCCTGGTCTTTGCTGTTGGCAACACAAGATACAATCGAAACTGAATTGACGTCCTTTGAAATAAGGTGTTTTATTTGTTCGTCTTCAATATTTTCAGTCTTGATTCCGGGGAATTGACCTGTCAACGCATTTTCTAACGTATCGCTCAAAAAGCTGGAGTCCAGTTCTTCATCAACAGCTCTGATCCCCATATAGAAATCTGTTTTTTCACCATCACTGTCAGCAATTAAAAACACAGAACAATTTGAAGAAGATAAGGTGTTAAAAACACTGGCAAATTTATATGATGAAAACTCATCTTTTTCATAAACCATTTCTGTTATTTTTATAATACGAACATTTTCAGAAATATTATTTTTGACGGCTTTATAATCCAATGGGTCAACGGAATAATCATGCAAATGAGTAATATAGTTTTTTAAGACTATATCATCCACTACGGTTAAAGCAGTATTAAAACCATAAGATAGACTGTCATATTCAGGAATAACACGTTGATTATTATTGTCGAAAGTCATTATGTTGCTTTCATAATCAGCAGCCATTTTTAATCCCCCTAAGCATTACTTGCTATTATAAAGAATTATTCCACCAGCAACAATACATGCGGCACCAACTGTTCCGAGAGCAATCGTTGCTGCTGTTGCACCAACTTCACTTGCAGAGGCAATGGCAACACTTGCCGCAACAGCTACTGCACCACCAACAACCATACCTGTCCCCGCCACTTTTTTATTTATATTGGGCCTATGCTCGGAAATAAACTCCTGTTTATGTTCTTCATCAATCTGTTCAGCGTAAATATGATTGATCAATGATTTTACAAAATCTATTCTTTCGTGTGAATAATTTGTCACCAAATTAACCATCTGCTGATTTAAAGTATCCTCTGTCCAAGTAGCGGTATCGTATTCAAACGATTCATTATTGTGCTCGTCAAATAAATCAACCATATTTGCCTCAGCATAAACACTAGCCTCACGGTATGCTTTTAATGTTTTGTCTTCAAGCATAATATTGTTGAGCATAATTCTTACAAGACGAACATTCTTTTCAGAAACAGCATTTTTAAATTCATCATAAATCGCCATTGTATTTTCCTCCTTAAATTTCAAGGGCTTTGTCAAGCCTATCCTCAATTTGTTTCAGCCAAGCAAGTTTCTTTTCGGATTCTTCAAGTGCTGCTTGTCTGCTTTCTTGATCTGATATGATTTTTTTCAGTTCAGACACTTTTGACTCAAGAATCGAATCTAATTCGTCAAACTTTGCTTTAAACTCAGCTCTAATGAAGTTCACCTGATCGGTTGCATACTTTTTAGCCTCATCAACATTATTGAACAATGATGCTTGGACGGGGGAAAACATTTTTGTGGCCAATTTCCCTCCATCAATAAATTCTCTTTCTTCAGTAATGTCTTCTGTAATAAACTTGTCCTTTCCCCAAGTCCACGGCTTATACCATTTTCTTTGAGGATTTTTATATTTATTTTCGCCAACTTTAACCCGTTCTTTTTCTATGGCACTGGTAATATTAACATTGGCCATAGAGCAAAATTCCGCAGATATAAAATCGTTAAGTTTTATTCCTGATACTGAACACCCATCAGTAATTTTTGAGATTTTTTCAGCATATTCCTTTAGTAATGCATCAGCATTTTTCTTGACATGTTCGGAAATAACATTTTCAAGTTCCAACTGAAGTCTAATCTGTAAATCATCAAAGAACTTCTTAATGTCATTGCGTTTTTGCTCAGCATCCGATTTTGACATTTTCTTCGGTGCATCATTAATATAATCATTTATCTTTTTTTGTGCTCTTGTTAAAATATCATTTGCTTTATTTGCAATATCTTTTGAATAATCAAGAGAATTTATTTTTCTCTTGAAATCGTTAATCATTTCTTCGTCTTTAAGTTTTTCCTCAATCAAATCAATCTCTTTTTGTATTGCGGCACATTCCTTTTCATTCGTTGCAATGCTATTTTGAAGATTAAGAAAGATTTTTGAGTCTTCAAGATTATGTTTAAAAGTAGAAACAACCGTTTTTATTTTTGCTGTTCTAGCATATTTCAATACATATGTTTTGATTGCTTCTTCAAGGCACGGAATTCCGGAATGAACAAGAGCAAGTTCTTTTGTGCCATCGGACTTGATTGCTTTATCTTCACTGTTATTCTTTTCAACTGCAATTGCTATTCTTTCATTTAAAGATTTACGCTGCTTATTCGTAATAGGAGCATATTTTTCAAGATGAATGTTAGAATTTTTGTCACTGGTAATGCTTATTACATCATGGATAGCAGAAGCCAGTTCAGGATCTTCGTTCATCAATTCAAACAAATCACGCTCATAGATGTTTTTATCGCCAATTACTGTTCTGAGATTCAAAGCAGTAAGTGCTGAAATCGGGTAAATTGTTGGGCTTTCTATTCCTTTGTTCTCAAGGTAAACACGAACCTTTTCCAAAGCCGATGAAACACTGTCTTCCTTTGCCTTATATTCATCAAGTTTGTTTACAACAAATATAAAGCGGTCTCTCGATTGTTTGCCCCCAACCTTCATACTTTCGGCAACTTTTGTTAATAGGTTGCTATCATCGTTTACCCCCAGTTGGGTTGCATTTAGCACATACAACACCAATGACTTTGATGTTTCATCAATCATTCTGTAAGTTTCGGCTTTGTGATTCAGATTTCTTGAATTGTTCGGGCCCGGAGTATCAATAAGAACAAGTGATATTTCATCAGAATCAACAAAAGGAATATCTCCGATTGCCTCTATTCTCGAAACATCCGCATTGCGGTTTAACTCGGTCATATTTTCTAAGGTCAGTTCCGGTATTGAAAATATAACGTCACCTTGACTATCAAAAGCGGTGGCTCTAAATGAATTTAAGTCACTATCATGTACCTCGGTGATTGTTGCCGTGCATGCCTCTTGTTGAGAAGGCATCAGCTTTTGAGATAATAACGCATTAATCAATGTTGATTTTCCGGCACTCATTGTTGCAACAACATCAACTGGACATTCATTTTTTAGAGCGTTGTTAAATGCGTGAATAATATTTGGACGCTTTAATTCTGGAAGAGGAGCATCTTCTGACTGAATATCTGCGAAAATTTCAGCAAGATCCTGTTCTTTGGACGAAAGAGATACGACAGTTTTAGATTTTGAATGAGACAGTTTAATGTTGTACCCATTTGCATTAGCTTCTTCAACAATTTCAAAAACATCATCAAAATCAAAATCAGTTCCTTCAAATGTAATTTCAAAGTTCTTCGAATTACACTCTTTTCTGAATAAATCGGGAAGATTTTCAATCCATTCCTGAAGTCTTTTATCATTCGGAATGTTAAGCGAACTACTTGCTTTGACATCGTTACCATTGAGCTGAATTCTCGTTTCTACTTTGTAAGGGTTATAACATAAATAAAAAGCACTCATTTTAGACTCCTTCATTTAATACATATTCTAATCCAAAAAGGCCACAATTGACAATTAATGTTCTGCGAGTCTTTTCAAAATCAGTAGTTGCACTTTCAATATATTCTTTGGCTTTCTTCAAAGCACCACTTGAATAATAACCAGATAAATTGTATTCGGGTTTATTGAACTTTGCAGATAAAAGATAAAAATCGTTAAATTCGGGTTTTGTGTGTTCCGGCTCCAGTTTTGCAGTAAAACCGGCAAATGCAGAGACCGGACATACCGAAAAATGTCTTACATTTAGTTTGACACAATCGTTTTTGACTCTAGAAACTGATAATTTGATATTATCTTCCGAATGGTAACTATCCAACTTGTTTAGCACAAAAACGAAATACGTGTTAGGAAATTCTTTTACTAATTGACTGATATATCTGGCATCATCATCAGTTGCGATCTGCTGACCATTTATCACATATACTATATAATCAAAATAATTACTCTTAAAGTACCTTTCGGTTATTTCTTTGTGTTGTATGTCAAGCGAGGAGTTTACGCCGGGTGTATCAATAAAAACAAGTCTGTCTGATGACAAATGCGAAAAATTAAAATACGAGCCAACACTCAAATAATCATATTTATTCTCTGCATCATCCGTCATAAGGGTAACTTCATCGGCAGATAAATTCAAAATATTATCATATTCTGCAATATATCCATCCTCGAAAGGCTTTGAATAAATTTTATGTATTTTTGCCGTACAGGCTTCATTTTGTGATTTGCAAACTTTTTTCCCGACAAGAGCGTTTATTAAGGTGGATTTACCGGCACTCATATTAGCGGTAAATAGAATTGTTTTCTTGCGCACAAAAGAAGATGTAAGATTTTTTAGATATAAATCAATATATTTTCTGTTATACTCATCAAATCTTTTATCATCACCTGAATCAAACAAACAATTGTACAATACTTCAATCTTGTTATCATAAAGGTGCTTTGAAAACTCTTTAAAATATTGTATTATTGATTTCGCCTTATTTTTATCATCAAAGGCGTTTATAAATAGGATATCGAGTAGCAAAAAATATCTGTATTTATTTATTTTTGAAAGATTAAGATTGCCACGAGGCTTCTCTTTTTTTATCCCTAATTCATTTGAAAAGAAAGAAACTAGAGAATCAGCATATTCTTGGCCGTGAGAATATTTTTGGCAAAAGTACTTTAAGATAAAAATATACTTTTCTCTTTTTTCTATGGAGGCACTATAAATTGGATTAAACTTTAGTGGTATTGAAAAACTGATATACTCAACATCACCTATGGAATTATTAAGTGTTTGTATATTCTCTGATTCTATTTTTGATGTCAAAAGTTCAACCTCCATAGTCATAATTCTTGAAACAATATATAAAATTTAAACAATGGCGCTTATCTTATTATTTTCACTTTCTCCCCTTGTGCTCTAAGCCACATGAGGATGCCGTCGCCGTAGGATTCGGCGGTAATGGTATAAACGCCGTCATTTTCCGAAACGACCTTTGCCGTGGGGACTTTGTCGAGCATGGCTTCGAGCACGCCCGTATATTCAAAGGTGACTTTTCTCAATTCACCCGAATACATAAACTGAATACGCTGACGGAATTCGCCGTCCTTGAAGCGGTCTTTATAAGGCACCTCAAAAGTTTCGCCTGTTGGTCTGATATTTGTCATACGGTCAATGCGGTAGATTATCGGATAATCCGTCTTATCGTCACCGTCAAACACAAGGCAATAGAAATAAAATTCCGAAAACAGTATGCTCACGGGCTTCATCCGCTTGTGGCTGGGTTTGCCGTCCTGACGGGCATAGTCAAATTCAATCATCTTATGCCCGACAATATACCGGGACAGCTGCCATATAGGTTCAAGCAGTTCCTTGCCGTGATGCAGCGGAACATAATTGAAGAACTCATTGCGGATGATTTCTTCTGCAACCTTTCTGTCTTCCGGAGCGATCTGCATTTTCAGCTTTTCAATGAGCCGCGAAAGCTCGTCCTTGCGGAAAGCACGGCTTTCAAGCAGAATCTTGCAAAGTGCCAATGCTTCCTCGTTTGTCATCCATTCACGCTCAAGACGGACAAGATAATAGCAATTTGCCGCTTTATCGTATTTTATTGACACTTCACTTTCGGCAAAATGCGTTTCCATTATGTAAGCCCGCAAATCGTCAATATCACGCTGAACACTTTTGAGTGAAACGCCGTAGTCATTGGCAAGCTGTTCCTTGCTGACCTTTTCGCCCTTATTCAGCCGCTCATAGATATTCAGAAGCCGAAATCCCTTGTTTCCGCCGAAATCATAATCAAAATTCAAAGTATCATCACCTCATCTTGCATTATACTAAAGATGATGGACAAAATGTGGCATTCACAAAAATAGATATAAATATACAAGATAATATTACCACATTTATTATTATAATTCAACAAAATTCAACAAAATATCCCCGCCAGCAGTACCCATTGAACAGTCTTTGCTTCCGGTTGATTTTTGAGTGCATTGTCAATTTCTCTGAGCACGGTAAGGCGGATGCTTTCAGATTTGCAGCTTTTGGTATCGGCACCCGTAATAACAGCAATAACGTAGCCGTCGTCTATGCAGGTATTATCTTCAATCTGAAATCTGTCACCGGCTGAATTTACAATACATTCGTTATCATATTTGGATCCGATTCTGGTGTAGTGAATTCCACTGCCGTTATATCCTTCAATTCTACCGAAAGCATTGTATTCTTTATGTGAGGTGTCAAAAGTTACGCATAC
>JAZUIT010000179.1:0-3329 GCA_045642385.1 Acutalibacteraceae bacterium | reverse complement strand
GAAGCATATACTTCGTTCCTTGCAGACGGAAAAACAATCGAAATTAAGGATTACAGCAGAGGAAACGACTTCTTCTTCCTTAAGAATACCGCATTTGCAAAGTCGGACATCAAAGACGATACAGTTATCACGGTGAAACCGTTTGTAAAGCTTATGGACGGCAAAACTATTGAGGGCGCTGAGGTTACGTTTAAGTTCGGTGATTTGAAATAAGGAGGGCGAGAATCATGAAAGAGAAAAAGACAATGCAGAAACCCGAGCTGGAGTTTGTCAGATTTGATGAGACAGATGTGATCGCGACCTCCAGCCCGATGGATGGCATTTGCGGTCTGGCGGCAGGCGAAGGCTACGGCAAAGTCAAAGACCTGACCGTCGGCGGATTCGGAATAGGAATAACACCACAGTAAAAACATACCGACACGGGGATCGTCAAATGACGATCCCCGTGCTCCTTTCAACAGACAAAAACGAGCGACCGCTTGTTACGCTATTTTCAGGCAGACAATTTCTTTTATTCGATGTTAGGAAAACGAACATCATTATTTCAAAGAAATATTTGAGAGAAGCAATCATTTATCATCCATATTGACAAAGTACCTATCATAGTGTATAATATATATGAAATCAGATGATAGGCGGTGCTTTCGTGGAGAATTTGTATAAAGCCATTCGGACAATGGCAAAACTAAATCAGGAACAATTTGCAAATGAACTCGGCACGACTGTTCTTTCCATCAACAGGTGGGAGAATGGGAAGACCGAGCCGAACAAAATGGCTCAAAATCAAATGCTTCGTTTCTGCATGGAGCATCAAATTGAACTCGGTGAACTTATTGTCAAAGGGAAAGAACATACCGAGTCGGGAGGTGGACTTGTCCTCTATCACGGTTCCAAAAAAGGAATTGAGGGCAATATCGCTCCGATCAGCCGTAACGAGTGTGATTTCGGTGCGGGTTTCTATATGGGAACCGGAACACTTCAACCGCTGACTCTGATCTGCTCGGAATCTGCTCCGAAGTTCTATACGGTTTCTCTTGATACCTCCGGTTTGAAAACACTTAATCTCGGTATTGATTTGGAATGGGCAATGCTGATTGCTTATAACCGTCGGGAAATGGAAAGTGTAAAGGGAAGCGAGATATATGAGAAATATGCTCATCTGACCGATGGGTACGACCTTGTTGTCGGATATATTGCAAATGACCGTATGTACACCGAGCTCGCTCGGTTCTTCAGAGGAGATATATCGGATGTGGCTTTGCTTAATTGTTTGTCTGCTCTTGATTTGGGAAAACAGTATGTGGCTATTTCTGAAAAAGCATGCAAGCAAATTAAGATACTTAAAGAAGAATCTTTGTCGCAGTTAGAATTGTCCGTACTTGAAGATATGAGTGCTAAAAGAAGAAAAGAAGGCATCCGTCTTGCCGATGAAATTGTAAAGCAGCATCGCCGTGAGGGACAGTTCTTTGATGAGATTATAGGAGGATAACACTATGCATGATTCCCTCGAAATATCTCTCTGCCAAATGCAAGCACACCTGTTTGAGTTATCCGCCAAAAAAGGATATGACAGTGAAGCGTTTATCAAAGCGTTTATGAATTCGGGTGTTGCAGAGGGTCTGGACAAAGAGTTTAACCATACTCAGTGGGCAGGCGAAGAATATTTGCTTTCCCGTCTGTCCGAAGAAAAAACCGATTCAATAAAGCAAGGTGCGGTACTTGATACGGAAACCTTATTCTGGACCGGCTATCTTTATCGCTATTGGCATTTCTATACCGGCGAGAGCAGTAAGGAGATATACAGGCAGGCACCGGTTACGGTTATGAAGCAAGTTTATCTGCCGTATCACACTATGAGCATAGAAATGGCAATAGACAGATTGAAGGAAACCTACAAAGACAAGAAAACGAAATAAGCGTAGCATATCGGCAGCAGGGAAGCAAAACTGCCGATATGCTATTTTGCTATAAAAGCCATCGAAAAATAATGTAAAAAAACATTGAAAAATAATTTTTTCTATTGCAATGTATCGTATAATGTGATATAATACACTATAATCTTTTGCGTACCATCTTGATATAAGGAGGAGCACAAATGGTAAGCTATAAAAAGCTGTGGAAAATATTGATTGACAAGGATATGAAGAAGAAAGATTTGATGGAAGCAGCAGGCGTCAGCCACTATGTCTTGTATAAGCTTCAGAAAAATCAAAATGTTACTGCCGGTGTTTTGACAAAGATATGTAACGCACTCGGTTGTACACTCGATGATATTTGCGAAATATTGCCGGACGAAGACAAAAATTGAATTTTACGAAAAAATCAGAAATAACATGAAAGGGGTTGACAGGTATGGTAAAGTCTGCGATAATCTTTGACAGACAGACATCATTATGCCATAAGCGTAGCGTTGCTACGCTGTTTCGTCATCCCGATTTATACAATAAACACATATTAAGAGACCATGATACACGACGGTTAAAAGAACCGATGTGCGTTATGGCCTTTTTGCCGTTTGTAGGACTTTTCCGATATAAAACAACATCCTAAAACCTTTTGTATTGATTTGTCACACTGGAGGAAAACAGATTGAAAACAGTAAATGTCATCGGAATGGGATATATCGGACTTCCTACCGCCATGATGTTTGCGTCAGCAGGGGTGCCGGTCATCGGGACTGATTGCAATGCGAAGAGGGTCCGCTCATTGCAGGAAGGAAATCTTCCGATAGACGAAGATGGAATGGACGAGCTTTTCAGGAAAGCGATTGCACATGGCATTCGCTTTTCGGAAAAATTCGAGGTCGCCGATGTTTATATTATCGCCGTTCCGACACCGTATGATAAAGAAACGAAAAAAATAGACCCGTCCATGGTGGTTTCCGCTTTTCGGAGCGTTTTGGAGATTTGCCCCGAAAATGCGATTCTTGTTTTGGAATCCACGGTCTCTCCCGGCACGGTAGATAAATATGTTCGCCCGCTTATCGCAGAGCATCCGGAGAAAAAGATCAATCTCGCCCACGCACCCGAAAGAATCATTCCCGGTAATATGGTCTATGAGCTTTGGAACAATGCGAGAACGATCGGCGCGGACGATCCCGCTGTCGGTGAGAGCATCAAGGAACTGTATCAGAATATCTGCAAGAGCGAAATAACGGTGACGGATATCCGAACTGCGGAAATGACGAAGGTCATCGAAAATACATATCGGGATATCAATATTGCCTTTGCAAATGAAGTATTGAAACTCTGCCATGCCGCAGGGATGAACGCATACGAGATCATCCGTATCGCCAATAAGCATCCGAGAGTCAATATCCTTTCTCCCGG
>JAZUIT010000178.1:0-4076 GCA_045642385.1 Acutalibacteraceae bacterium | reverse complement strand
TCGAAAAAGCAAAAAAGCCCTTGACCTGCTGTATGAGCAAAATCAAGGGCTGATAAACAAAATATGTCGGAAAATATCGGGGCAATTTGAAATTGAATATGAAGAAGCTGTTCAGGAAGCAGCATTCGGATTTATGGATGCGGTGAAAAATTATGAGCCTGAAAGCGGTGTGAAATTTTCAACATTTCTTGCAAGATGCGTTTTCAATGCAATAAAAGAATATGCGAAGAAAGAAAAGAGACAGACCGAAAAATGCCCGATTCTGACATATACGGAATTTGACCCGGATACATACAAAATCAACATTTTTAATCCCGTGGATTCAGATGAAATAACACTGTATCCTATTGAGATAAATGAATACCATCTCACTCCCGAAGAAGCGTTTTTTGTAAAGTATAAACGGGAAACGGTGAGAAATGCAACTGAAAATCTCGATGAAAGGCACAGGCAGTATATTTCATTTCGTTTCGGGTTGAAAGATGATATTGAGCACAGCAAATCGGAAACGGCAGAGCATTTTGACATTTCAATCAAAGAAGCTGCAAAGCTTGAAAATGAAGCATTGAAACAAATTAGAAAATTCTGCGTTCCGTTCTTTGCTTACATAGTGAACGATGAAATAAATATCCTTGACAAAAAGCAGTTTGAAAGCAGATTCAATGACAGCACTCAATTCTGCGGGATGTTCTTTCATCTTATTTCGGAAAACAATGCAGGCTCAAAATGCGTTTATTCTTTTGCAATCACCAACATATCAGCCGAAGAAATCAAAGGTGAAATGTATGCTGATTTTGATGAAAGCACATTTGAAATACGGAACATTTCAGCCGACATGACAAATCAAACAACCGACTGTGTTCAAAGAATATTTCAATCGCTGGTTAATAATTATCCGCAGTCAGGGAGATTGCCGAACGGGATAATAATGAAAAGACAATAACAATGGACCTAATAGAAAAAAGTCGCCGAAATCTGTAATGCTTTTCTTCTTTTCAAAAACGAAAATTTGATTTATTTTTTACAACATAATATTTTATTTATTTGCTGAAATCTCTTGAAAATGCTATAATACTTTCATTGTTCAGCTAAGGAGGATTTATATGTTAAGTGGATATTTTGAAAATTGCTATGGAATCAAGCAATGCGTAATGTCGGCGGTATTGCCCAGACCGAAGCACAGAAGTCATCTGACCTCTATATGAAGTGCAGATACCTTGATGAAATCACAGGCAGTAAAGGTGTTATTTTCGCTACGGGTACACCTGTTTCAAACTCTATGGTAGAACTCTATACTATGCAGAGATACTTGCAGTATGAAACTCTTGTTGACCGTAATCTGCAACACTTTGACGCTTGGGCTTCAACCTTCGGCGAAACAGTAACCGCTATTGAACTTGCACCGGAAGGTACGGGATACCGTGCTAAAACCCGATTTGCAAAATTTTATAACCTGCCCGAACTTATGATGATGTTCAAACAGATGGCGGATATTCAGACAGCAGATATGCTCAATCTTCCAGTTCCGAAAGCCAACTATCACAATGTTGCGGTTAAACCCACCGAACAGCAGAAAGAGATAGTTGCTTCTCTTGCAGAACGAGCCGAGAAGGTAAGGAATAAAATGGTGAGTTCCAACATAGACAATATGCTGCTTATTACAAATGACGGCAGAAAGACGGCACTTGACCAACGCCTTGTTAATGAGTTGTTACCCGATGACCCATCGAGCAAGGTATCTGTTTGTGCTGATAATGTTTTCGATATGTGGAACAAAACCACTCCGCAGAAATCCACACAGCTTGTATTCTGTGACTTATCTACTCCGCATAATGACGGTAAGTTTAATGTGTATGATGACATTCGCAAGAAGCTCATAGCAAAAGGCATACCCAAAGCAGAAATTGCCTTTATACACGATGCAGATACAGAAGCGAAGAAGAAAGAACTGTTCGGAAAAGTTCGCACAGGTAAGGTGCGTGTACTTATAGGCAGTACAGCCAAAATGGGTGCCGGTACCAACGTACAGCAAAAACTCATAGCAATTCATCACACCGATTGTCCGTGGCGTCCTGCAGACCTTCAGCAGAGAGAGGGCAGAATTGTCAGACAAGGCAACGAAAACCCCGAAGTCGATATTTTCAGCTATGTTACCGAAGAAACCTTTGACGCATACTTGTATCAGTTGGTCGAGAATAAGCAAAAGTATATAGGTCAGATTATGACCTCAAAATCGCCTGTGCGTTCAGCAGAAGATGTTGACGAGCAGGCGTTATCTTATGCCGAAATCAAAGCACTTGCAACAGGTAATCCCCACATCAAAGAGAAAATGGATTTGGATGTCGCAGTATCTAAACTCAAACTTTTGAAACAAAACCATTTAAGTCAGAGATATGCTCTTGAAGATAAAGTCATTATGTTTTATCCCAAAGAGATATTGAGATTGGAAAACCGAATCAAGGGATATGAGGAAGATATTAAGACAGTGGCTGAAAAATCCGTTCCTAATTCAGACGGCTTTTGTCCTATGGTTTTGGAAGGTATAACCCATACCGAAAAGAAGGCTGCAGGTTCGGCAATTCTTGAAATCTGCCAATCTATGAAATCGCCTGAGCCGAAAGCAATCGGCAGTTACCGAGGCTTTGAATTGGAGTTTTCCTTTGACACTTTCCAAAAACAATTCATCTTAACTCTTGTCGGCTCACTTCGTCATTCTACTCCGCTTGGCTCGGATGTTCACGGTAACATCACAAGACTTGATAATCTCATCGGTGACTTTGAGAAAAAGAAAACCGCTTGTATCGAGCAGCTTGAAGATACCAAGACACAGCTTGCCAATGCCAAAGAACAGATTGAACAGCCGTTCCCGCAAGAGGATGAGTTGAATGCGAAGATGGAAAGGCTCGGAGAACTCAATGCACTACTCGATATGAACCACAATGAAAATGAGATTGACGATGGTAAACTTAATTCAATTGATTCATCTGAGAGAGTATATGTTCGGGAAACAAGATGATAAAAATGAATATAATGCATATGAGTATACCAACACCCATCTTTTTGTTGTTGCAGAATTCATAATACTATATAAAATATAAAATAATAATAATCTGCTTGCATTTAGACACAAAATATGCTAAAATAACTTAGCACATATGTTTTTGATTGGGTAAATTGCCACAATCACTCTTCAAGTTTTGTGCACAACAAACAAAAAAGGGGGGTACTCATTGGGTGGGGAAAATGTACTTTTCTTGTTTTTTAAGTTTCTTGGATATCAAAAAATGGGAAATGTGAAATGTAAAGCTAAAAAAGAAATAGTGTTTATTTCCTTCACCATGGGTTTAGTGGCTTTACGATTTGCGTTATCTCTTAAGGGATTAAATTCGGGTAACACCGATGCGATGACATTCTCTTTATTTATGAATCTTATTCCTGTAATGCAGACAGTACTAACTTTGTTAAGAAAGGTTTCGGAATTAGAACGAAAAAGGAATAAAAGTTTTAAAGGTATCTTCAGAGCAACAAACACTGTCCCTAGAGCGAACCCTTTTTTGAGTAGATTATTTATTTTAGCTGTGTTTTTAAGTGTAACCTTAATAGCTCCTGCATTATATTTGTTCCGTTTTTCAAGCGATAATACTGTTGCAGCTTTTCTCCTGGAGCTAGTTGTATGGATGTATATGATTTTTTCTGCAGCAGACGGAATTTTTGAACAGTTAATTGTTCTGTTTTCCGTTGAAGTATAAATAATCTTAACAAGAAAATAATATAGATAACTGAGGTGGATTAAATGGATTTTAAGTTAGCAGTATCATTATTGGTCATAGGAATTTTAGGAGTTGTAATTTTTGTTTGGTATGGTATAAGATGGTTAATAACCCCAAAAATTTACAATAGAATGCTTAAAAAAGATATATTGAATAATATTGGCATAGATATCAGCGGTCTAACTCTTGAAAATAAAAATAGTCACTTTGTTGTTGCAAAAAAGGCTAATAATGCCGGTCCTAATCACTGTGATATTATTTTCAAGAGTGATTTACGCACACTAAGCGAACGAACCTATAGTCGAG
>JAZUIT010000177.1:0-11196 GCA_045642385.1 Acutalibacteraceae bacterium | reverse complement strand
CCTCATTCCTAACTCCTAATTCCTAATTGAATAAAATCAGTCATCCGTAATACCGGAATTGCTCTTGAAGTAAACCGTTACGGTTTCACCGTATCTGATAGTTGCACCGGGTTCAACACCCTGCATATATGCCAGTGCGTCTGAATTTATACCGGCATTACCGGAGAATTTAATATTAATTCCCGCCTCAGCCGCCGCATAAATTGCGGAATATCCTGCCATACCCGTAAAATCGGGAACTGAGGTAGTATTATTTTTAACATTTGTCTGAGTATACAAAACAACGGTTCCGCCCTGAGGCAAAGGCTTGTTATATGCAGGAGTCTGTGAAATTACCTTGTTACCGTTACCTAAAATTTTCACATTAAACTGATTTTTTTCAAGTACACTTACAGCATCGTCAATTTTTTTGCCGACCAGGTTCGGAGCTTTGGTATCAAGACTTTTGGCTTCTTCTTTGGTGTACTGCGGTTCAACATTCATATATTTCAGGGTTTTTTCGATAACCTCGCCAACTACGGGAGCCGCAACGGCACCGCCGCCGCTTCCGTCGGAAGGTTCGTCAATGGTAACAATAACCGTTATTTTCGGGTCGTTTGCAGGAGCAAATCCGGCAAATGAAGCAACAACATAACCAACCTTATTAAGCTTATCGGATGTGCCTGTTTTGCCTGCCACCTTATAACCGGGAACATAAGCATTTTTACCAGTTCCCTCCGCAACAACCTTTTCCATCATTTTTGCAACCTTGTTTGCGGTTGCCTCGGAAATTACCTGTCTTTTAACCTTAGGTTCAACCGTCGATACGGTATTTCCGTTTTCGTCAATAAGCCTTGAAACGATATACGGCTTCATAAGTTTTCCGCCGTTTGCAACAGCGTTTATAGCTGTTATCATCTGAATCTGACTTACTTCTATTGACTGTCCGAAGGAAGTAGATGCAAGCTGAACGGGACCTCTGTCCTCCTCTCTGTGATAGGTTGAACCCTCCACGGGCTGAACCTCACCGGGCAAATCAATTCCGGTTTTCTCCATAAAACCGAAGGCTTCAAAGTATTCATAAAACTTTTTGATGCCAAGCTTCTGACCTATGGTAATAAAAAACGGGTTACAGGAGTTCATAAGTCCCTCGGCAAGAGTCTGTGTACCGTGTCCTGCCGTATTGTGACAGTTATAAACCGTATCTTCAATCCTGATATTTCCCGTGCAGGTAAAGTGCGTGTTTTCGTCGGCAACGCCTTCTTCTATTGATGCCGCCGCTGTTATAACCTTAAAAACAGAACCCGGCTCGTATGTACTTGTCACCGTGGAATTGCTCCACTGATTTTGGATAGCATCACTCAACGCCTGTGCTTTTTTCTTTTTATCCGTAATTGCGTTGATTTTTTTATTTACAATATCGCTGATAACCTTTTCCGGGTCGTTCAGGTCATAATCCGGTTTGTTTGCCATTGCAAGAATTGCACCTGTTTTTGTGTCCATAACAATAGCATAGGCTTTTCTTGCCTTTGTATTTTTTTCCGCATTTTCAAGCGCAGTTTCGAGGTATCTCTGTATGGTCGAATCAATAGTCAGCACAACACTTGTACCCTGCTTGGCTTCATAGACGGTTTCATAATTAAGTCCGGGGCCGTTTCCGGAGGATGAACCGTCGTATGCTGTCAGCTCTCTGCCCGGAATACCGGTAAGCACTGAATCATATTCCAGTTCAAGACCGTATCTGCCGATGTCACCTGTACCCGTAAAGCCGATGAGAGTTGAAGCTAAGTTTCCGTAAGGATAGTATCTTTTTACATCCGGATCAATTCCGATAAATTCTTCGTAATATGTTCTTGTGCCGTCAGCATTTTCCCTGTAAGTGTCACAAAACTCTGCAACCTTATCCTTTTCAGCCTTTTCGACCCTACTTTTAATTTCGTAATAATTGTAATCTGTGGTGGAAGCTTTTTTAATTATGGTATTATAATCTACCTTTAAAATTTCGGAAAGCTTTTTTGCAATAGTTTCCCTTAAAGCCGTATCGTTACCGATTTTATTGGGGTGAATATAAACCTTCCATACGGATGCACTTTCGGCGAGAGGTTTCATATTAGAATCGTAAATTATACCTCTCTGAGCCGCAATTTCCGTATCACGCAATTGGTTTTCCTCTGCAAGCTGCTTATAGTGTTTGCCCTGAATAAGCTGTACCTTAACCAATCCGATTACCGCTAAACCAAAGCAGGCGACGATTAAAATAACCGTCACCGTCCATGCTCTGCGTTTAATTGTCATTCTTATTCGATTGGTCAAGACTTCAGTCCTCCGTTATGCACTATGCTGCCGGCTTAAAGAAAATAACACAAAAATTGAAAGTGAATTTATTTCCTATCCACTATTACTTATTCATTAACAACGGGTGTGGGTGGAACCCACCGTCAATTATTCACTATTCATTATTACTTATTAATTAAAATCGGGTGTGGGCTTCGCCCACCATTAACTCCTAACTCCTCACTCCTAACTCCTCACTAAATAAAGCTCCTACCAAAATTATATGACATCTGTGTATATACTATTACTTACAGATAACCACCTTATCTTCTTTGGACAAATCAAAATAAGTTACCTGGCTTTGTTCCCTTTTTACCATTCCGAATTTCTGCTCTGCCATTTCAGCAATTTTCTCCGGTGAAATCATAGCATCATACGCAGCCTGCAATCTGATGTTTTCACTTTTAGCCGTTGCTAATCTTGCCTGTTCTTCGGCATACAAACCGGCATATTCGTTTAGCTTTAAATTTGTAAATATCTGTACGCTGAGCAAAAGCACCAGTAAAAATGATGCGGACATAACCCTTACAACAAGTCTTGCATCTTTTGCCCGGTCATTGTGCAGTTCTTTTTTTGTTTTAGATTTTGACGGTACTTCTTCGAGCTTTCTTTTTAGGGGTAATTCGGGTGCGGCGTTCATATCAAATCTTGACAAATCATAAGCTCTTCCGTCTTTTGTATATTCCATTAAATTTTCCGCCCCTTTCATCTTACCTGATTTTCTCAACAGCACGCAGCTTTGCACTTCGGCTTCTGTTGTTATCCTCTAATTCCTCTTTCCCGGCAGTTTTAAATTTAAACACCGCTTTTCCCCTCGGAACCTTTCCGCATACACAAACGGGAAATTCCGCAGGACAGGTACAACCCTCACAAAATGAGGCAAATTTTCTTTTAACAATTCTGTCTTCCAAAGAATGGAAGGTTATCACGGACAGCACACCGCCCACCGACAATACATCAAACATTTTATCCAATGAGCTTTCCAATATATCAAGCTCGCCGTTTACTGCAATTCTTAAAGCCTGAAATGTTTTTCTTGCCGGGTGCGAATCCCGTCTTGCTTTCATGGGAACGGAATTTTTAACAAGCTCGGCAAGCTGTGATGTGGTTAATATTTTTTCTTTTTCTCTTTCTTTAACAATATTTCCCGCAATTGACGGAGCATATTTTTCTTCACCGTACTGTGAAATAATTCTGCAAAGCTCATTATACGGCAAATTATTTACAAGGTCGGCGGCTGTTTCACCCTCCTTGCTCATTCTCATATCAAGAAAAGCATCCGAATGAAACGAAAAGCCCCTGTCCGCAGTATCAAGCTGGTGTGAGCTTACACCCAAATCCGCTAAAATACCGCCCACGGATGTAATATTTAAACCTTTGAGTATGCTGTCAAGATTGGAAAAATTATCGTGTACAATAATCACATTCGGGTTGTTACCCAACCTTTCCCGCAACACCTCAATTGCTTCCGGGTCCTGGTCAATTGCAATAAGCTTCCCCGTTGTAAGCTTTTCGGCTATTGCCCTGCTGTGACCTCCGCCGCCTGCGGTACAGTCAACATAGTTCTTTTCGGGACATATATTAAGTGACTGAATTGTTTCCCGGAATAAAACCGGCTTATGATTAAATTCCATTTCCGTCTCCCGATAAATAAGGTTGATTAATAATGAATTTCAAGGGTTTTGCTTTCGTCACTGTCATCAACCACAGGCTTGTTCATTTCCTCGTAGAAGCATTTAGGATTCCATATTTCAACGTGCTTACCCACACCGATGAACAAAACCTCTTCAATATCATGAATATCTGTCAGATTGCACAGTAATTCACTTATGGTAATTCTGCCCTGCTTGTCCGGAACCACAGTCAAAGCATTACTGCACAACATTCTTTGCTGGCGTCTTGCAAACTCGGAGGTGTTCTGTTGTTCAACCTCTCTGAGTATTTCCTCCCATGTTTCCTCCGTGTAACAGAAAATGCATTTTTCGGCAACGGGAGCTTTACATATAATAAATCTGTCGCCCAAAACTTCCCTGAATATGGCAGGCACAGCCGCGCGGTGCTGTCGGTTATCAAATTTTTTAGCATAATTACCCGTAAAGCCCAACTGTGTCACCTCTTTCAAAGAAAAATACATAAAATTACAGATATTTTCACCTTTATACTTCTATTATCACCTATTATAATACGATGTTATAAAAAAATCAATAGTTTTTTTTCAGAATATTCCGAAAACATTATTACAATATAGTAACTAAATATTACAATAAATAAACAAAGCCACCGTATTATTTGACAAAGACCCTCAAAATTTGGTATTATTATTAGTAGTATTGTCGGTGTATATTCAAAGGAGGATTTTACAAATGATTAATACAGATGATCTTTGTATGAGTTGTATGAAAGAAATCGGCGATGTGGAAACCTGTCCCCATTGCGGATTCAATGCCGGCTCAAAACAAATTTCACCATATCTTCCGATTCGTTGTGTTATCGGTTGCAGATATCTTATAGGTAAGCTTATTGACTATAACGGCGACGGCGCAACATATATTGCATGGGATATGGGCAACAAGGTTTCTGTTATGATAAGGGAATTTTATCCCGCAGCCTTGGTGAGCAGAGGCTCCGACGGTATTGCCGTTGAACCTGTTCCGGGCAGCGAGGGTTTATTTGACGATTATCTTCAAAGCTTTCTCGAAATGTGGAATCAATTAAAAAGGCTCAGGGGGATGTCGGCACTTATTCCCGTTACCGACATTATAGAAACAAATAATACAGCTTATGCCGTTTATGAAAATATTGAAGGAATTACATTAAGAGATTATCTTTTAAAATCTCAGACCGGTTATGTATCCTGGGAAACTGCACGGGGGTTGTTTATGCCGGTGCTGTCAACGCTGGGAACACTTCATTCCTCAGGTATTATACACAGGGGAATTTCCCCGACAAACCTTATTGTAAAAAATGACGGTAAGGTATGTATTACCGGATTCAGTATCAGCGAGGTTAGAAACAACAGCGGAAGATTAACTCCTCAGCTTTATCCCGGATATTCCGCTATTGAACAGTATCAGCCGGATATGCGTCAGGGTACATGGACGGATATTTATTCCTTTGCCGCTGTGCTTTACCGCTCTCTTATAGGCAGTGACCCGATTATTGCAACTTCAAGAGCTTCAAATGACAGGCTTATGGTTCCCGCAAAATTTGCGGAGCAGATACCGGCTTATGTTATCAACGGACTGATTAACGCATTACAGATTTTGCCCGATGACAGAACACATACCGTTGACCAGCTTCGTGCTGAGCTTTCCGCTTCACCGGTTGCCACGGCAAATACAGGCTCATCACTGTTCACCGCCTCAATTCCGAAAGAGGTTCTCAGCTCGAAAGAAAACTCCGATAAAAAAGAAAAAGAATACAAGACAAAAAAAGGTCTGCGTTCATGGCAGATTACCGTTATTTCGTTTTTTGCCTGTATAATTGTATGTCTTTCGGCTGTTATTTTTATGTTCGGTGATGAATGGGGACTTTTCGAGAAAAAAACACCTGAAACAGACGATGTTACGGTAACAACCGTTGCCACAGTTCCCGTTCCCGATTTCAGAACCGACCCCGTTACAATCGACAGAGCAAAACAGATTTTGGGCGACGATTTTGAAATTGAAACAAAAGAAGTTACAAGTGATGATGTTGAACAGGGTTATGTTTTCGGACAGGATTTGGAACCCGGCACCGAGGTTAAAAAGGGTTCAAAAATTGTATTGTATGTGAGCGCAGGAAAAAGCTGTGTTGTGCTTGAAAATGTTGAAGGACTTAACATTGAAAGGGCAGAAGCAATACTTAAAGACTTCACCTGCCATATAACTTATATTGAAAATGACGGCACTCATGTAGCAAATACAGTCAGCGAAATGAGCCTGACGCCCGGAAATACATACGAAACCGGCACCGAGGTATGGCTTAAAGTATATGAAGAAGCCGTCACCGAACCGCCTACAACAGAAACAACCACACAAACAACTGCGGAAAAAACCACTATTGCTAATCATTAATTCAAGGAGATATTAATATGAACAGTATTTTAAATGCAAATTTTATTGCTGACACAAAAAAGGTTACAAAGCCTTTAATTTTCAAAAAAGATTTTGAATTTGACAAAAAAGTTAAGAAAGCAACATTAAATATCTCCGCTTTGGGTGTTTATATTGCAAATCTCAACGGCGAAAGGGTGGGCGATTTTATATTGGCTCCCGGCTGGACATCGTACAAAAAAAGATTGCAGTATCAAAGCTACGATATTACTTCAATGCTCACCGAAAAAAACTCATTACAGGTTTATGTCGGTAACGGCTGGTGCTGCGGTCAGATGACATGGGACCATTACGAAAATTTCTGGGCAGACCAAAAAGCTGTAATTGCTTCTGTTGATATTACATTTGAGGATGGCTCAACCGATACAATTTATTCCGACGATTCGTGGAAGGTCGGCACGGGTCCTGTAATTTTCAGTGAGATTTACCACGGCGAGATTTATGATTACAACTCCCGTCCCTTCGGCTTCCATGATGTTAAAACCGTTGAATTTCCAAAGGAAGCGCTTATTGAGCAGGAGGGTGAGTTTGTCCGTGAAACTCAGGTAGTTGATGCGGTAGAAATTATTAAAACTCCCAAGGGTGAAACGGTTATTGACTTCGGTCAGAATATTACAGGTTATGTCAGCGTAACATTTACAGGTAAACCCGAAACATATATAAATTATGACCATGCCGAGGTTCTTGACAGCGAGGGTAATTTCTATAAGGCTAACCTGCGTACCGCAAGGCAGAATATTTCAATTCTGTGTGACGGCAATACGCATACATATAAACCGAGTTTTACATTCCAGGGATTCAGATATATCAGGATTAACGAATTTCCCGAGGAAATAAAGCTTGAAAATTTCAAGGCAATAGCGGTTCATTCCGATATGAAGAAAACAATTGAATTTAACTGCTCCTCTCCCCTTGTTAACAAGCTTCAACAAAATGTTGTCTGGGGTCAGAGGGATAATTTCCTTGATGTTCCCACCGATTGTCCGCAAAGAGATGAGCGTTTGGGCTGGACAGGTGATGCACAGGTATTTTGCCGTACAGCTTCATACAACTACGATACAAGAAAATTTTTCAAAAAATGGTTAAAAGATGTAGTAGCTGACCAGAACGAGGACGGCTCTGTTCCCCATGTTATTCCCGATGTTCTTCCCGGCAACGGCGGTTCAAGCGGTTGGAGTGATGTAATAGTCATCTGCCCCTGGGAGCTTTATATGGCTTACGGTGACAAAGAATTTCTTGAAATAACCATTGATGCTCAGGAAAAATTCATCAATTATGTTAAAAATCAGGGCGACAATATTTACCTTTGGAATACCGGCTTCCACTTCGGCGACTGGCTTGCATTGGATATTGAAAACGATACATATAAAGATTTACTTGCGACCGCCTATTACTATTATTCCACAAGCCTTTTCATTAAAGCCGGTAAAGCTTTGGGTCGTGATATGAGCGAATATGAAGAGCTTGCAAAGGGCATAAAAAAAGTCTTTAATGATAATTACATTAAAGACGGTGTATTTACAACCGAAACCCAGACGGCTCATGTACTTGCGCTTTATTTCGGACTTGTCGATGATAAGGCTTTCTATGCAAAGAAGCTTGCAGATATGATAAAAGAAAACGGTAACCGTTTAAAGACAGGATTTTTGGGTACCTCATATCTCCCCTTTGCCCTTTCCGACAACGGTTATACGGATGTTGCATATTCTCTGCTGTTGCAGGAAAAATTCCCCTCCTGGCTGTTCTCTGTTAATCAGGGTGCAACAACAGTCTGGGAGCATTGGGACAGTCTTAAAGAGGACGGCACCATGTGGAGTACCGGTATGAATTCATTTAACCATTATGCTTACGGTGCTGTTGCTTCATGGATGTATTCGGTTGCCGCAGGTATCCGCTTCGACGAAAACAATCCCGGATACAAGCACTTTTTCTTAGAGCCTAAACCTGACGCAAGATTTGACCATTTCAGCGTTGCTTATGATTCAATTATGGGTAAAATAAAATCCGAATGGAAGAAAACAGAAAACGGCTTTGAATACAGCTTCACCGTTCCCGAAAACACAACCGCCACAATTATTATTGACGGCAAAACTCACGAAGTAACTTCCGGAGAATACAAATTCTAAGTTAGAAGCTTCTTTTAGTTAGGAGTGAAGAGTGAGGAGTTAGGAGTTTAGGGTGGGCGTTATTAATGAAGAATTAATAATGAATAATGAATAATTGAGGGTGGGTTCCACCCACACCCGATTTTAGTTTATAGCCGTATGGGAGTGCATTGCGCTCCCACTTTTTGTTTTCAGCCGTAGGGAACGGCGCTGTGTTAATCATATTCTTCAAACTGTTTTAATAATTTTTCTTTTTCCTGTTCCAATATTTGCGGCGGAATATCCGGGTAAATACACGACTGACAATTTCCGCCGATGTCTACTTCGATTTCATCCAATATACATTTGTCATTCTTTTGATAAATACAAAATTCATTCAGACATTCCATTTCAAATACTCCTTAAAATAAAAAAGTGCGCAGCCGAAGCCACGCACCGAAAAACGCACAACTCCGATTGCTGCGACACAAGTTTTCAACCATATACGATTTATATGAGAATGTGAAAACAGAGTATGCATTTTTACCAAAAGATAAAAATACACTCCCTTAATAAATCGTATATTCACTTATGTCGCAACTGTATTATATCATATAAATTCACATATAACAAGATGATTTCGTAAAATTATTTAGGAGTTAGGAATCGGGTGTGGGTGGAACCCACCGTCAATTATTCACTATTCATTATTACTTATTCATTAATAACGGGTGTGTGTTATCCACCCTCAATTGCACATTGCTAATTGCACATTGCTAATTATTCACCCTTTTCCATTATTTAATCATTGCATAAATCACGCCGGAGTAATAATATAATAGTAGTACACATATTATTCCGGGGTGATAAATTTTGAATATAGAAGCTATTGAAAGCAATCAGATAATTGTTGACCTTAATGTAAATGATATGGCTGAGCTTGATATAACCTTTGACGAAATGGATTATTCTAATATTGAAACGCGCCGTGTCATACATATAATTCTCGACAAAGCAAGGGATGCATTAAACAGAGATATTGACCCCACATCAAAGCTTATTGTAGAAGCTGTGCCGAAGTTGTCGGGCGGTTGTCTGCTGTTTTTTACAATACTTGAATCAAGCTCAATTCAGAAACACTTACAGATAAAAAAAGAAAGCCGTGAGCTAACATACGAATTTTCAAGTCTTGACAATCTTTTGGATTTGTCGAAAGCCCTTGGAAAAGATGTTCCGTTCGCTTCACAGCTTTACAAATATAAAAATAAATACCGTTTATTAATAAGACCCGATATAGGCTTTATAAGGAAAAAAACACTGATTTTACAATTCGGCAAGCTTATTGGTGATTCCGATTACCACGCACTTCACACAAAAGAGCATTGGGACATAATTATTCCCCAAAATGCCGTTGAAAAATTATCCGGCAATTTCTCTTAATTTTGCGATTTCCTGTTTTGCATCGGGAGCATTGAACACCGCACTGCCGGCAACAAAAATATTTGCACCTGCATCGGCTGCCTGTTTTATTGTTTTCTGAGAAATACCTCCGTCAACCTGAATATCAACATTCAATCCCCTTTTGACGATTTCTTCCCGTATTGTCCTCACCTTAGGCATCATATCTGCCATAAAGCTCTGACCTCCGAAGCCCGGCTCCACCGTCATAACAAGTATCATATCAACCTTATCAAGATATTCAAACACAGCCTCAGCCGGTGTGGCAGGCTTAATGCTCAAACCGACCTTAATGCCATAGCTTTTAATTGTTTCTATTGTTTCATCGGTGTCGCCGTCTGCTTCAAGATGAAATGTTATCAAATCTGCACCTGCTTTTGCAAAGTCAGGTGTATATTTTTTGGGGTCACTAATCATCAGATGAACATCAAACACCTTGTCCGTCCTGTTTCGTATACTTTTCACAATGGGCGCGCCAAGAGAAATATTCGGCACAAAATGACCGTCCATAACATCAATATGTATGTAATCTGCCTGAGCTTTGTCCATTCTTTCTATCTCATCACCAAGTCTTGAAAAATCACTTGACAAAATTGAAGGCGCAATCTTTATCATAATATATAACTCCTTAAAACTTTATTATACCGTAAAAATATATCATAAAACTATAATAATGTCAACTTGAAATTTAATATAACCGTTAAAGGCAAAAAAGCGGCTGTAAAAAACTTCGTGTTTTTTACAGCCACCTTAAATTTTAATATTAAATCCACACTTGCAACCTGCGCTCGCAATTTACGCTATGATAAGGACACAAGCTGCAAATATACAAATTAAACTTCTGCGAAATAACGACCGCCGGTTGAGGGGTTAAGTTCTGTCTGGCTGATATATCCGTCATAGTTTGATGCGTTAATTACATCGCCCAAATCAAATACCGATATATCCGAATCACCGTCGGTATCTGCCGCCGCCATGTAAGCTTCCTGACCCTCTTCAAATTCAAAGTCGTAGTTTGTTAATCTGATCATATCGCCGACATCGAAAACATCAACAACTGCGTCACCGTTAACATCACCGAAAATTACGATTGTATAGCTTGCTACGATTTCACCGTCTTTATCAAGAATGTTAATAACTGTTCCTGTTCCGAAATAATCCTCACCGCTGAGGTTACCTGAGAAATCGAAAGCAATTGAACCGTTCTCAACCCAGATATAATTATCAATTATTTCGTCATAGATACC
>JAZUIT010000176.1:0-2966 GCA_045642385.1 Acutalibacteraceae bacterium | reverse complement strand
GGAAAAAAGCGGACAGAATCAATTTTATTGACCCGAAGATAATATATAGATATATCGAGGGACAAAAAATTGATAGAAAAAAGTATAAATTCTTTTGACCTTTATAATACTTTTTTCGGTCTGTTCGTTTTTTTACATCCCCTTTTTTATTTTATATTTTTAGCAAGTGCAATCAGCTTATCAATTTTTTCATTGCTCAATCCTTTTACAATATCCAGCAGTTCCTGTGCCTTGGTAGGATTTTTACTTTCGGTATCAAAAAATTCTAACGGAGTAATTTCAAGGTATTCACATATATAAAAGAAAACTGTCATTGACGGTAAATTTTTACCACACTCAATGTTATTGATATACGATTGGCTCAATCCCAAAGACAGACTCATATCACGGGCAGAAACTCCTTTATTCATACGCAATTTAACAAGTCTTTCAATAAAATCTTCTTTCTCCATATAGTACATCACCTCGCATATATAATTGTACTATATATAGTCGGCATAATTGTCAAGTTAATTCCTCTATTATTGTTGACATAACAATATGTACTTGTTATTATTAAAACAATACATAGTTAAAATAGAGGTGTCAATATATGAAAGAAAAAACCTGTTGTTTTACAGGGCACAGAAAAATACCGCCGGAGCAATATAACATAATCGCACGATATGTTGAAAAAGAAATTATAAAGAGCATCGAAAACGGTTATTTATATTTTGGTACAGGTGGTGCATTAGGATTTGATACACTTGCAGCACAAACAGTATTAATGCTGAAAAAGTATTATCCGCAAATAAAGCTCATACTTGTTTTACCCTGCCGTAATCAGGCAAAATGCTGGCAAAAAGAAGATATTTGTGAGTATGAACGAATAAAAAACCTTTCTGACAAGATAGTATACACGTCTGAAAGATATTATAATGGTTGTATGTTCAAACGCAACCGACATCTAATAGATAACAGTTCTTTATGCATCTGCTATCTGACAAAGCTAAACGGCGGAACAGCATACACAGTTGATTACGCTTTAAAAACAGGTGTACAAATTGTCAATATAGCAAAGTTGTAAATCCCCCGCAACTATAAAAATTCTTACCGTTAAACGCTGATATAAAAAGAATTAAGCCATAACTAATTTTTTATTTACAAAGTGTTTACAAATAAAGCTATTGACAAAATGCGGAAATGGTTGTATAGTATATAACAGAGTTAGCACTCGGAAGTCGAGAGTGCTAAACACTCAGAGGTGAGGAAATGGAGCTTAGTGAAAGAAAAGAGAAAATTCTTGCCGCCGTGGTTGAAAAATACATTTCAACCGGTGATGCAATAGGTTCAAAGCTTTTACTTGACACTCTTGATTTTTCGGTTTCTTCCGCAACTGTCAGGAATGAAATGTCCGAGCTTGCCTCTTTGGGTTATCTTGTTCAGCCCCATACCTCCGCAGGAAGAATACCTACGGACAGCGGTTTCAGATATTATATAGATAATCTTATGGAAAACTATGAGCTTTCTAGTGATCAAAGAAGTCGGCTTCACCGTTCAATCGCTTCTCAGTCAGGTGACCCGGAACAAATTCTTGAACAAACTGCAGAAGTCCTTTCGAGAATTACAAACTGTGCCGCATTTGTTACTACTCCGGGCGGCGAAAATGCACGAATAAGAGGGATTGAACTGTTACCCGTTGCAAGCCGAACTGTTTTAATGGTTCTTATGACTTCCACGGGGATTGTAAAAAGCAAGCTGTGCAGACTTGATTATAAGCTGACAAAACAGACGGCGGAAATTTTTTACAATATTTCGGGAAATCTTCTTGTCGGAAAATTACTTTATGAAATAAACACCGCTTTTTTGCAAACCATAGCTTCTTCGGTTGACTGCGGAATTTTTGTAATGTCCCCCCTGCTTGCGGCTTTGGCGGATTTAATATCCGAAATCTCAAAAGCTCAGGTTATGATTGAGGGCAAAACAAATCTTATGCATCACAGGGAGCTTATCGGGTATACGGATGAGCTTATGAGGTTTCTGCAAAATGACGAGCCTGTTCAGAGGTTGATAAGCTCAGGTAAAAAAGAATTTGAAATAAAAATCGGCACCGAAAATATATTCAGACCCCTTAAAAATACCGGCGTGATTATTTCACATTACAGGTTGCACGGCAAAAGGGGCGGTGCTTTGGGAATAATAGGTCCCGTAAGGCTTGACTATGCACGGATTATTCCCTATATAAAATATATATCCGAATATATCGAAGCTGTTTTCGATGATATTTTAGAATAATATGAAAAGAGGTTATGTCGGTGGCTGCAAAAGAAAAGAAAAAGCAGGAAAAAACAGAAACCGAAGAGATTGAGGAAAAAGTTGAAGAAAAGAAAGAGGAAAAAACCGAAGCACAGCTTTTGAAAGAACAGCTTGACGAAAAAAATGATTTGTATTTAAGGCTTGCCGCTGAATATGATAATTACCGCAAGCGTTCGCAAAAAGAAAAGGATGCGGCATATACTAATTCAAAGGCAAATGTATTGGAGGAGCTTCTCCCCATACTTGACAACTTTGAAAGGGCGGCGGCAAATTCCGAAGCTCCGGCAGAGGAATACAAAAAGGGAATTGATATGATATTTAATCAATTTTCCGAAACGCTCAAAAAAATGGGTGTTGAAAGCTTTGGTGAACCGGGGGATGAATTTGACCCCAACCAACACAGCGCAGTAATGCACATTGACGATGATGAACAACCCGAAAACACAATAGTCGAGGTATTCTCAAAGGGCTACAAGCTAAATGACAGAATACTGAGATTTGCAGTCGTAAAGGTTGCTAACTAAATAAAATTAACAATTTTGGAGGAAAATAAAATGGCAAAAACAATTGGTATTGACTTAGGTACAACTAACTCATGTGTAGCAGTTATCGAGGGCGGCGAGCCCGTAGTTATCGCAAACGCAGAAGGTGCAAGAACCACTCCCTCTGTT
>JAZUIT010000175.1:0-6966 GCA_045642385.1 Acutalibacteraceae bacterium | reverse complement strand
ACGAATTTTCTTGGACGGTACTTGCCATATCCAAAGTAAATTCGGTTATCATAAGTCTTTTAGTTTCGATATTCATTTTTATATCATTCTTCTTCATCGTTTTTCTTTTTCTCAATACAGAAACCGATGACAAATCCTGCCAGCATTCCGAGTATTAGTCCGATACCGGTATTGTTGCCGATGGATGTGCCTATTGCCGTGCCAAAGCACATTCCCAAAGCCATTCCTTCGGTACTGTAATTCTCGTTCTTTTTATTTCCTTTTTTCTTTCGGGCATTCTGTGTAAAAAATATGGCAAGCAACAGCCCGATGCAAATCCACGGTAATGCCGCCGACAAAAAATCCAAAATATCTTTCATAATAATCTCCATTCTGCCGCAAAAGCGTCAGCACAAATAGAGATGAAAGAGTGCTGCCAAGCGGCGATTTTGTAATAAATTTGTGATAAAATGTTTTCGGGAGAAGACACACTACAACGCACGGTAGGAGGAGTCGTAGAAGTACTTCCTGCTGAAAACAGTATGATAATCAGTGTTAGAATCATCTTGTCAAGCACAAATGAGTGTTGCCTATGAGCACGTACGCTAAGAATTGTTTTAGCACCTGTTAAATTGTGTGATGATTCAGTCACTGTCTTCTCCTCACATTTTAATTCGAGGAGGGGTATTTTTGAAAGTTGTATTTCCTGTTTGCTGTGGCGTGGATGTTCACAAAACCTTTTTGGTGGGAACGATTATCTCAACCACAGACGGCGTACAACCGCACTACCAAAAGAAACGCTTTTCCACTTACAATTCAGACCTGCATCGCTTTGCCGATTGGCTCCTTGCAAACAACTGCCCTGATGTCTGTATGGAATCTACCGGGAAGTATTGGGTTCCCGTTTTCAATATTCTTGAAGAACGGGGCATCCGTGTTACGATTGCCAATCCCAAATGGGTAAAAGCCGTAAAGGGCAACAAGGACGACACCAAAGATTCCAAATGGATCGGTGACCTGTTCCGTTTAGGGCTTGTTCCGGGAAGTTTTATTCCACCGAAGGATATTCGCATCCTTCGTGAATTTACCCGTTACCGTTGCAAGTTAGTTTCTATGAAAAGCAGTGAGAAAAACCGTTTTCAAAACGCATTTACCGTTTGCAATGTTGCTCTTGATGCTGTCGTTTCGGATATGTTCGGCAAATCTGCAACAGCCATTACAGATTACCTCATCTCCGAAGATTCCTTCAATCCGGAATATTGTGTCTCTCTTTTGCAGCGCTCTTTGAAAAAGAAGTCCGATTCCGTGCTTGAATCCATTGAAGGATATTCCATTACAGATGAGCAAAAATTGCGTATGAGGATTGTGCGTTCTCATCTTGACTACATTACAAACGCTATTTCTCAAGTGGATTCTGCGATTGACACGATGGTTTCAAAGTATGAAAATTTGATTTCACTGCTCTGCACCGTTCCCGGTGTTGACCGCAATTCTGCTATTACGATCATTTCCGAGATTGGCACTGATGTTTCTCAATTCGGTTCTTCAAAACGCCTGTGCTGTTGGGCGGGATTAACGCCCGGGAACAATGAATCTGCCGGTAAGAAAAAGTCTGTTCGCATTACACGTGCCGGAGTTTATCTCAAACCTGCTTTGGTGCAAGTCGCCCATGCAGCCGTGAAAGCGACCGATAATTCTTACTACCGTTTGAAGTATGAGCAGATTTCCAAGCGCAGAGGAAAGAAACGAGCCATCATTGCCATCGCACGGATGATTCTCACTGCTGTTTTCAAAATGATGTCTACCGGCGAGGTCTGGAATCCCACAGACCTGTTCAAAGTCGATATGCCGGAAGTACTCAAAGAACGTCAACTTGCAAAAGCCGTCAAGCAAGCTACCAAATTCCTCGAAAAGCAGGGATTATCTGTTTCTTAACCATTGGGTTGAATATCTGTCCTCAACCTTGCAAAAAAAAATTTGTCTTGCAAGGTCTTTTCCTTATACCATTCATTGGGTGGGCGTAGTATTTCTTTCACGCTAAAACCTCCGTGGATGTGTATATAAATAATGTTACATTTATTAGAATAAAAGTCAATACAGAAAAAATATTTTACAAACAGTTTAAAATTTGAGATTAATCCTCAAGAGCTCTTTTAAGTCTGTTTATCTCTTCAAGCTCCCCGGTAACATTTTTCAGATATTCATATATCTCGGGGTCACGGATAAGACATTGAGCCGCTCTGCGCACAGCCTTTATGAATTTTGTGTCAAGCTGCCTTTTTCCGCTTGAAAGAGGACACATTACCGCTCTCGGGTCAATTACTATTTTGATTTCGGGTTCCCCGTTTTCCTGAGTAACCATCGGAAAAAGCGGAAATATTCTGCAGGCAAGAGGTCTTAACCTTCTGTCACATTCTCCTGAACATATTACCATCGGATAGCCGTAATTGCCCTCGGTTTCGCAGATTGAAAACCCGTCTTTATCCTTAAACAATTCCTCTTCGCCCGGAAAAAGCCACATTCCGTTTTCATCTCCACGACAGCAAAGCCCGTCACAAAGTCTGCCGCAGTTATAAAAGCCGAGAGGAGTTTCGGAATAAAGAATTTCATAAGCTTTTTTCAGCTCCCCCGACGGGATTTTTTTCATATCTGACACTTCCGTTCTTTTTCACTGTGTAAAGTTATTCACCTTTACAGTTTGCGTACTTATCAAATTTTGTTTTCTAATTTTAAAAATCTTAATATTTCCATATTTATCAAGTGTTTCGGCTTTTATATAGCTATTTGTATTTGCTGAATTTTGCAGTGTGTAAAGTGCATTGCCTTTACATATTTTTGAATAATTATCCAAAAAATTTCAGAATACAGCTTCGATTTCGGAGATTGATTCTGCTTATCAGGTATATTTTAATATACTTTAATAAAAATATCAAGTTTTTTGCAAAATTACTTTATTTTTATTTAATTATATGTTATAGTATCATTAATTATATTAGGATGGTGTCCCGAATGAAAAGACAAAGCGGAATACTGATGCACATTTCATCTCTTTACGGCGATTATTCCATAGGCGGATTCGGCAAAAGCGCATATGAATTCATTGATTTTCTTGTTGAAAACGGCTTTCATATCTGGCAGGTTTTGCCGTTTACCGTAACGGATGAATATAACTCACCTTATAAATCGTTTTCGGCATTCGGAGGTAATCCGTATTTTATTGACCCCGAAAAGCTTTTTGAAGAAAACCTTATTTCAAAATCCGACCTTGAAGCGGCAAGGCAGAAAACTCCGTATTCCTGCGAATTTGCCCGTTTGGGAAAAGAAAGATTCGAGCTGTTGAAAAAGGCTTCCTCAAATGTTGAAGACAGAAGCAAAATAAATGAATACATATCCTCTCATCCCCGTCTTGAAGCATTTTGCAGGTTTATGACATTGAGAAGTCAAAACGGCAATGCTCCGTGGCAGGAATGGGAAAATAATGATATTACCGATTTTGAAACGCTTGAAGCGTGGAAATTCAGCCAGTATGAATTTTTCAGGCAATGGGCTGAGGTTAAAACATATGCGAATTCAAAGGGAGTAAGCATAATCGGCGATATTCCGATATATGTTTCCGATGACAGCTGTGATGTTTGGGAAAACAGAGAGCTTTTCAAGGTTAACGAAAAGGGCTATCCCTCAACCGTTGCAGGCGTTCCGCCGGATTATTTTGCAAAGGACGGTCAGCTCTGGCGCAATCCGCTCTATGATTGGGATAAGCTTGCCGAAACGGATTTCAGATGGTGGAAAGAGCGCATAAACCATACGCTTGAAATGTTTGACGGCGTGAGAATCGACCATTTCCGTGCAATTGAAGCGTACTGGTCGGTTGATGCTTCCGAAACTACCGCCAAAAACGGCAAATGGATAAAAGGTCCGGGCATGGCTTTTGTGAATGCCATAAAGGCAGGTCATGAGGATAAGCTTATTATTGCCGAGGATTTGGGCGATATAACGGACGAGGTGCGTGCGCTCGTTGAAGAAAGCGGTTTCCCCGGCATGAGAATATTCCAGTTCGGTTTTCTTGACGGGAGCGACAGCATTCATATGCCGCACAATTACATCAAAAATTCAATCGCCTATTCGGGCACTCATGATAACAACACTCTTTTCGGCTTCCTTTGGGAAAGCGATGACGATGTGAGAAACAGAATGCTTGAATACTGCAATTTCGGCGGCGGAGACTGGGGCGGAGCGTGTCCCCTGCTTCTGAGAACGATATTTGCATCGGTCAGCGATATTGCGATTATTCCCGTTCAGGATTTGCTGATGTACGGCTCGGACACAAGAATAAATACCCCGGGCGTTGCCGACGGAAACTGGAGCTATCGTGTAACAAAGGAACAGCTTCACAGTGCAAATCTGAAATTTTTCAGGGACTTGAACAGAATTTATAAAAGATAAGAAGGTTACGGAATGAAAGAATTTTTTTCTTTCAGCGAAAAGATAAAAACAGCTTCGGCGCTTGCACTTGAAAATACTCAAAAGCAGTTTGCCGAGATTGAAAAAATCAGAGAATATAATCAGCAAAAGGTGCTTGCCGCATTTATAAACCACGGAGTATGCGAGGCGGATTTCGGAGAAACAACAGGTTACGGCTACGGTGACAGAGGAAGAGAAAAGCTTGATGCGATTTATGCCGAGGTTTTCGGAGCGGAGGATGCCATAGTGCGCCACAGCTTCACCTGCGGCACTCATACTCTTGCCGTTGCGCTTTACGGAATACTTCGCCCGAATGACACAATGCTTTGCGTTACGGGTACTCCGTATGACACAATTCACGGCGTTATCGGTCTGACCGGTGAGGGAATGGGCTCTCTTAAGGATTTCGGAGTGAAATATGCCCAGGTTGACCTTGATAAAAACGGTAAACCCGACCTTGCCGCAATTGACAAAGCACTTGATATAAAGCCGAAAATGGTTTATATTCAGCGTTCAAGAGGATACAGCCTTCGTCCGAGCCTTTCGGTTGATGAAATCGGCAAAATTGCGGCGCTCGTTAAATCCAAATGCGATGCGGTTATTATGGTTGATAACTGCTACGGCGAATTTGTTGAAGAGAAAGAACCCACTCAGGCGGGTGCGGACATAATTGCAGGTTCGCTTATCAAGAACGCAGGCGGCGCACTTGCAAGAACGGGTGGCTATATTGCCGGCAAAAAAGAGCTTGTTGAGCTTTGCGCTTACCGTGCAACAACACCCGGGCTCGGCAAAGAGGTAGGCTGTACTCTCGGTGAAAACCGCAATATGTTCATGGGAATTTTCAATGCTCCCACAGTTGTTTCGGAAGCACTTAAAACTGCTGTTTATTCAGCTTCGATGTTTGAAAGCTTCGGCTTTAAGGTAACTCCTTCAAGCGCCGAAAGCCGGCATGATATAATTCAGGCTCTCTGCCTTGAAACCCCGGAACGGCTTGTGAATTTCTGTCAGGGTATTCAATCCGGAGCTCCCGTTGATTCGTTTGTTGTTCCGGAGCCCTGGGATATGCCCGGATATGACAGCAAGGTTATTATGGCGGCAGGAGCGTTTATAATGGGCTCATCAATTGAGCTTTCGGCAGATGCTCCCCTGCGTGAGCCTTACGCCGTATGGATGCAGGGCGGAATAAACTTCCCCTCAGCCAAAACAGCAGTAATGCTTGCCGCAGAAAAGCTTTATAAGGAGGGACTTTTATGAGTTCATTCAGCGGAATAAAGCCCGAAGCGCTTTTTCTTATGGCGGAGAACCGTTTCAGAGATTCAAAAGAATTTTACGAGGAACACAAGGAAGAATTAAAATCGGGCGTAACAATGCCGATGCGTGAAATTGCCGGAATTATCGGCGAAGAGCTTCTTTCTCTTGACCCGATGATAAATGCAATCCCGTGGAAAATGGTTTCGAGAATACGCCGTGACACAAGATTTACGCATGATAAATCCCTCTACCGTGAAAATATGTGGATAATGTTCATGAGGGATAAACACAAATGGCAGAATTATCCCTGCTTCTGGTTTGAGATAACTCCCTCCGAATATTCAATGGGCATAGGCTTTTTCGGCGATGACCCGGGACTTATGCGCACATTCAGAAAGGGTCTGCGTGAGAATAAAGAGGATTTTTCAAAGGCCGTTTCAAAATGCGAAAAAACGGGCGCTCACCTTTTCGGCAAGGAATATAAAAGAGGTCTGCCGGACTGCCCGGCAGGACTTGAAAACTATTATAACCGCAAGGATTTCGGATTTATCATTCACTGCGATAAGCTCTCCGACCTTGCCGATGATACGATAATCGAAATAATCAGAAAAAATTTCAAGGCGTTTTCGCCGATGTATAAATTTATGCTCGGTATTTCCGACGAATTTTTCTCAAAGGAGGATGAATAATGGATTATTCAAAATTCAAAAGCGGAAGCGATATAAGAGGTTACGCCCTCGGGGACGAAAACAATCCGCTTTATATGAACGATGAAATGATAATGCGTTCAACCGCCGCCTTTGCCGCATGGCTCAAGATGAAAACGGGCAAGGAGAAACTGCATATTTCGGTGGGACACGACAGCCGGCTTTCGGCAGAAAGAATTAAAAATGCCGTTATCAAGGCTCTGCTTTCCCACGGTGTTAAGGTTTCCGACTGCGCTCTCTGCTCCACTCCGGCAATGTTTATGACAACGGTTGAGCTCGGCTGTGACGGTGCGGTTCAGATTACCGCAAGCCACCATCCCAAGGACAGAAACGGTCTCAAATTTTTCACCCGTGACGGCGGACTTGACGGCTCGGATATTGCCGATGTTCTCTCGGCGGCATCCGTTCTCGACAGCCCTCTCGGTGATAAGACGGGCGAATGTGTTTCGGTTGATTTTATGAACAGATATGCCGAAATACTGCGCAATATGATAATTGACGGCGTTAATGCGGAAAATGACAGGCTTCATCCGCTTAAAGGAATGAAAATCGTTGTTGATGCCGGAAA
>JAZUIT010000174.1:0-19555 GCA_045642385.1 Acutalibacteraceae bacterium | reverse complement strand
ATATATTTTTTACCCTCATATTCAAATTCTTCAAAGCAGTCAAAAAAGTTATCGCTGTCAGCGGCAAAGGTGAAACATCCACTCATAACAGGATTTAAAAGTACAATGCAAAGCATTAATGCTATTATTTTTCTCGTGCGCTTTTTTAAAGAGAGGATAACAATTGCCGTTATTGCAAGTAAACCGGAAATCCCGAAAACAAGATACATTAAAGGAGAATTGTTTTCGAAATTATTTTCCGAGGTTTTCAATGCCATGGGTGTTAATACAAAATTTGAAGCGGAAAACCTGACGGAGGAAACTTCACCGGCCTTAATTGTTCCGACTTTTTTTTCGAGAGTGTCTGTGGCAGTCAGCTCTTTCGGAAGTGTGCAGGCAACAGAAACACCGTCAACATCATAAGTGTTAACATTTTCAAGCCGTACATTGAAAACAATATCTTTGTTTTCTTTGGCATTATACACTTTTGCTTCCAGACCGTACTGCGCATCAGATACTGCAAAGGATTGCAGACTGAGCATAATAAACATTAACGAGCTTATCAATGAAAACAGTATTTTCTTCATTTTACAAGACTCCCTTCAACAAGTGGAATAAGATTGTGATTTTCTGTATCGTAATACAAAAACTGCGGGTATTTTTTATTATCAAAAACAGAATACTGTTTGTCAGCGGTTACAAGCCATACAATAAAATCATTTGTGTTGCCGTACACAGGGTATCTTATGTGTTGAAGATTTTTGATAAACCATGTGCTTTCCGGGAACATACAGGTAGAGGCATCAATAGCCCGGTCACAGGAAATATGGTTGTGACCGTCATTTATAACCTGATTATAACTTCCACCAAAGCTTTTATCAATATCTGCAACGGTGGCACCGCCGCTTGAATGTGCGGTGTCGATAATAGTATCATTGTGGTCACCGGAATGTTTGATTACCGGCATACCCTGAGAGTTGTAATTTGATACAACAGTAACCGGGATTCCCAAATCCTTTGCCCTTTGCAAAAGATTTTGACCGTTTAACTGTACATTGTAGTGGTATTCGTCAACGAGCTTTTCAAAGTTTTCGTTTCCGTTATCACCTAATACGAAATCTTTGCAGTTTTCGTATTCTTCGCTTGCGATTAAACCCCATACACCGGGCATATAAGCGAAGACAGGCTTTAAAATTTCGTCAAATAATCTGTTGTATGACTCTACAAAATAGCCTTGCAAAAACGGAACAATATAATCAAAAAATCCTATGGAATTTAATTTTTTTATAAGACTTTGTACAGGCTTTTCAAGGGACTCAAAATTAACAAAAAGCTGTTTTATGAAACGGATAACCGCATCCTTGTCAATTTCAACCTTTCCGGAAAGTAAATCTCCTACAATATGTGTACCTGTAAATGCGGATGAAACCATAGTTATATTGCTTATATCATTGTAGCCGTATTTGTACAGGTAGGAGAGTGTAACGGTGCCGCCCATACTTACACCGACAAGTGAAACCTTTTGATGTCCGGTAAGCTTTTTGACATTCTGAATATATTGGTTTAATCCGTCAGCATTAATAAGCGGAGATTGACGCCAGTCATAAACATAACAGAATGTGTGGTCACCTCCCACAGCTTCGGCAATGTCGGCGGCAAAGGCTCTGCCGCTTCTGTATAATTCATTATTCAGATAATAATCATAAGACCTCGGATAAGTTATTGTGGTAATATTATACTTTGAAGTGCCGTCAGAGTTAAAAGAAACCGGTTCAAGAAATTCATACAAATATTGATTCGCATTATCGCAGAAATCGTCCCAGTTATTATCTTTAAAAACTTTCTTTAAAGGACCGACAACACCGGAAATCATTTTTGCATAAGCGGAAGCAGTCATGCCGAAAACTCTTGTGTCGTCTTTAAACAGGGGACTTGAATGCATACCGGAAACTATGATAACCGGATTATGACCGCAATTGCATTCGGATGTTTCATCGTCGGTCGCTGTTACAAGGGAGGTATAGGGTACCTGAATAAGAATTGCAATAATCAGTGAAAAAATGCGTTTCAGTAATTTCAAAATCCAATACCCCCTTATAAATATTCTCACAATAATTATATCATTTTTTGCTTTGTGTTTCAAGGTGTTTCGCTAAATATTTTGCAAAATCCGTATGCAATTAAATTGAAATTTCTGTTGACTTTTTTCGTCAAATTTATTATTATATAATTCAAAGAGTACGAGATTAAAAGAAGTGTTTTTATGAGAAAGAAAAAGATTGACAGCTCGTTTTGGATTATACTTGCAATGATAGTGATTATTGTTTCTACAATAATTTCCGTGAAGATTATTAATAAGAATAACCGGAGAAAACAGGAAGCTGTCAGCGTGATTGCAACAACTCAGACAACAACGGAAATTAAACTGCCGGAAAGGAAAACAAAAATAGTTATTGACGCGGGACATGGCGGAGAAAGTTCTCCGGGAAAGAGATACAGCCATATACCTGAAAAAAGCTTTAATCTGAAATTTGCAAATATGCTGAACAGAAAGTTAACTGATATGGGTTATGATGTTGTTATGCTGAGAGCTGATGACAGCACAATTTATCCGAAAAAAAGAGCAGAAATTGCAAATGAAAGCAACGCCGACATTCTGATAAGTATTCATCAGAATTTCCTGAAAGGTAATTCAAAAATACACGGTATAGAAACCTGGTACAGCAGTGACAAGGGTGAGCATGATAAAAAGCTTGCGGATTGTATTCATTCTTCCGTAATTGAAAATACGGGAGCCGTTGACAGAAAAATGCACATAAATAATAATTATGTCATTATCAACAAAACAAATATGCCCGGCTGTATTATAGAAACAGGTTATCTTACGAACGAAGCTGAATACAATAATCTTTTGGATGAGGATTATCAGAATAAAATTATTGACGGAATTGTCGATGGAATAAAAAACTTTGAAGAAAGTGAAAATCCGCAGCTTCTTACACACAAAAGAAAAAATAAAAAAGCTTCAAAACCTGAGCCTAAGACTGGTAATACAGGTAAAAAAACAATGTGCCTGACCTTTGATGACGGACCCACATACAATACAGAGAATTTGCTTGATATTCTGAAAAAGAAGAATGCTAAGGCAACATTTTTTGTCGTAGGTTCTCTTGCCGAAGAACGCCCGGAATTGTTAAAACGGGAAGTGAAAGAGGGACATACAATCGGTGTGCATTGTTATATCCACGACTATGATGTGATTTATGCATCTGTTGAAGCATATCTGAAAGATTTTTACAAGGCTTACCACACGATTGAGGATATTACCGGAGTTAAACCGGAAATTTTCAGATTCCCCGGCGGCAGTATTAACAGCTTTAACGATGATGTTTATGAGGACATTATCTGTGAAATGACGGAGTTGGGTTTCAGATATTTTGACTGGAATGCAAGCTTTGAGGATGCGGCAGGTGCAGATACATCGGGTGAAATACAAAAATATGCCCTGTCCACTACGGGTGACGGTGATACAATAGTTATGCTGGCTCATGATGCCTATGACAAAACCGCAACCGTAAAGGCATTGCCGGGAATTATCGACCATTTCTCAAAAACTCACACATTCAAAGCGATAACAAGCAATACAAAACAAATAAAATTTTAAATGGAAACGGACTTTCGTAAATTTTTATGAAAGTCTGTTTTTTTACAAATAAGACTTTAATTTTTCATATTTATGATGTATAATGTAGTAACAAATTTTCATAAGGAAAGGTACAGCTATGGAAAAAAAGTGGTCTAAGAAGAAAAAAATTGCAGTTTGGACTTGTGTAAGTCTTTTTGTAATACTGTCGGCGTTTATTTTGTTCTATGTTTTTAAACCGGATAAGGGAGCAGTGGTTGACACCGTAGAGGTTAAAAGGGGAACAGTAATCCAGACTCTTGAAAAAACCGGTGTTGTGGAAGCGGATGATGAGGGTAAATTCAGTTTGCCCGAAGGTGTTACCGTAAAGAAAGTTAAAGTCAAAGTAGGACAGACCGTAAAAAAAGGTCAAATACTTGTTACATTTAATACATCTTCCCTTGATGCGGTTGCGAAAGAAAAATATGATGATTATATGACGGCAAAAAATGCTTATGACAAATATATTTCTTCGGCTTCATCATCGAACGGACAGCTTTCGGCGGTGAACAGCGAAATTTCAGAGCTTGAAAAGAAAATTAAAAATTTAGAAAAAAAGGTAGAAAACAATAAAAAGAAAAAAGCCGAAGCTACAGAAAATCAGAAAAAAGAAATAGAAGATTTAAAAGCAAAGCTTACAAAAATAATTAATGACAGCGTGGCAGGTTCAAAAATCTTAGAATTTATTGAGTCAAGAAGCGAATCGGCGCAGGAATTTATTGATACTCTGAAAAAGCTTATTGAAAAATCGGGCACAACAAATTCCCTTGATATGTCGGCGGTAACTTCAATTATAGATGTAAGTGAGGAGCAATCCGAGCTCCTTGATGCTCAGATTGAAATGGCAAAGCTTAAAGCAAAGCAGGCAACATTGAAAATTCAGTCTGACAACGGACTTGAAAAAATTTATCTGAAAATAGTTGATGCGGCTGAAAAAGCATATAACAAAGCTCAGAAATCTGCTGATAAATTAAAGGGCGGCTGGGTTGCCAGGGCTGACGGCATTGTAAGTGAAGTGAAAATTAAGGACGGCGAAAAAATTTCATCCGATTCAGGAGATAGCGGTTCTTTTGATATTTCTTCAATTATTTCGGCGGTAACCTCCGGCGAAGCGGATATATCTTCACTTATGTCGGGGATGACTTCAACGGCTTCTAAAAATGTTTTGACTGTAAAGTATTATCCCTTGACAGCTTCATTTACCTTGAATAAATCTGAATTTGCAAAGGTGGATGTGGATAAGGAAGTTACGGTATCCTCCACAGGTGACAACAAATTAACAGGTAAGGTGATTTTCAAAAGTCCTGTGGCTTCCGAGAGCGGCGGTATGGACTTGTCCGCAATTGTGGGCGGTAATACAGGTACAACCAGTAAGGGCGTTGAAACGAAAATTCAGATTGACAATCCCGACAGTAGTGTAATTATCGGTATGAATGTTGATATTTCAATCGAAACGGACAGGGCGGAAAATGTTATAACTGTTCCCATTGAATCAATACAGTACGAAAATTCCAAGGCATACGTTTTCGTTTATAACGCAGATAAAAAAACAGTAAACAGGACTGAGGTTCAGGTCGGACTCCGTGATGATGCAAGCTATGAGGTTCTTTCGGGTTGCAGTGTAGGGGACATTCTTGTGAAATCCCCGTCAACAACCTTAAAGGACGGCGACAGAGTTCAGCTTAAAAAAACAGATAAATAAGAGGTAAGTATATTGAGTTTAGCTGAAAATATTCGGATGGCGGTCTTCAACATCAGAACAAATCTGATGCGTTCAATCCTCACTATGCTGGGAATTATTATCGGTGTCAGCTCCGTTATTGCAATTATTACCGTAGGTGACGGGGGCAGAGATTATATTATCAGTATGATAAGGGATATGAGTTCGAATTCCGTCAATGTAAATGTCAATGCAGGTGTTTCGGAAACCGATTATATTACAGATGACGATATTAAATATATAAAGAAAATTGAGGGTGTAAAATTTGCTTCACCCTCCGGGTACTCTTTGGGTACTGCTACTTCGCTTGATACCAGCGCTATGGCTATTGCAATGGCGGGCAACGAGGATTATCAGTATATTATGAATATGACCATGAATCACGGCAGGTTTTTTACCCGTGAGGAATATGAAAACGGCGAAAATGTTTGTGTCCTTTCCGTAATCGGAGCTATGACACTTTTCAACAGGGAAGATGTTGTGGGTGAAAGCTTTGATTTAACATTGAACGGTCAGACCGTAAGAATGAGAATTATCGGTGTTTCCGTTTTAAGTACAATGACGGATGTTGATATGTCCGATTCCATGGATATGATGTCCTCTATGGGCAACGGTGCATCTATGGAAATGGCAGGAATGGTAATACCGGCAACCGTGCTTAATTCTATGACAAATATGAGCGGTTATGCCACCTTGTCAATTATGGCTGAGAATGAGTTTATGCTTGACACCGCAGGAAATGCGGCAAAAAACATTTTGTGTTCAAGACACGGTAATTTTGACGATGATGCCTATGTTGTTGTAAATATGGCGACATATATTGATTTGCTTGATAAGGTTATAAATATTCTTACCACTTTTATTGCCGGTGTAAGTGCAATTTCTTTAATTGTCGGCGGTATCGGTGTAATGAATATTATGCTTGTTTCCGTTACCGAGCGAACACGGGAAATAGGCATACGAAAAGCATTGGGCGCAAAGACCAAAACCATTATGGCTCAGTTCTTAACGGAATCCGTTATTTTGTGCCTGATTGGCGGAATAATCGGATTTGTTATAGGTGTGGGAGGCGCAGCCGGAATATCCGCCTGGATGGATATTCCCGTTAAGCTTAAATTCTCAACGGTGGCAATAGCTGTGGGATTTTCAAGTGCAATAGGAATTTTCTTCGGAATATATCCAGCAAGAAAAGCGGCAAAAATGCTGCCTATTGATGCACTGCGCAGAGATTAAAAGGAGATATGCAAAATGGCTTACAAAAGAACAGAATTATCCAATGATTATGATGTTTTTCCGTTAGTTGTAAAAAAAGATGTACCGACAACAATCCATATTTTGCCGAGAGGCGGCAGACCTCAGTTTGAAATCGGTAAGGAATACGATATTCTGATTATTGCTTCGGAAGACGGCGATGCACCGGATTTTCCTCTCACGGGTAATCATACAAAGACTAAGGCTGTTTGCAATAATAAGGGCGGCTTTGATATTGAGCATACCTTTGATGCCGAGGAAGAATTTTATATTATGTTCTTTGATGAGAATGATAAATTTATCGAAAAATTCTTCATTTATTGTGTAGAAAAGGATTTGCAGGGCAGATACCCGTTTATCGGTGATTTACATATGCATACCCTGCGTTCTGACGGCAGACAGAAGCCGGCAACCGTAGCCGCAAACTATCGCAAGTACGGTTATGATTTTACCGTTATCAGCGACCACGGCAGATATTATCCGTCACTTGAAGCTATCAATGCTTACAAGGATGTTGATATTGAAATGACAATTGTTCCCGGTGAGGAGGTTCATTTACCAAGACTCAGTAACGGCAGGAACGACATTCACATTGTAAACTTCGGCGGCGAATACAGCATCAATGCTTTGGTTGATACAAATGTTGCACTTGAAGAAAAGGGTACAGATAAAAAATACCGTTCTTTAAACGGTGAATGTCCCGATATTATGCCGTTTGATGAATTTGAAAAGAAAATGCAGGAGCTTGCTGATGCTTTGGATGTTCCGGATAATATCGAAAGAATACCTTATGCTATGTCCTGCTGGGAGTTTGATGAAATCAGAAAAGCCAACGGTTTAGCAATTTTTGCCCATCCGTTTTGGAAAAAAATGCGGGGCTACCATGTACCTATGGCACTTTGCGATTATATGCTTGAACAGCATGATTTTGATGCATTTGAGGTTTTGGGCGGAGAAAGATATTTTGAGCAGAACGGTTTACAGACAATAAAATATTACGAACAATTTGGAAAAGGCAATAGATTGCCTATTGTCGGAAGCACCGACAGCCACTCCTCCTATGAATCAAATGACGGTGCATTTATCTGCGAAACAATTGTTTTTTCAGCTGTAAATGAAAAGAACGAGCTTATTAAATCAATCAAAGATTTTTATTCTGTGGCAGTTGATACAATCAGCAGGGAATACAGACTTGTCGGTGAAGACAGGCTGGTTCGTTATGCCCGGTTCTTACTTGATAATTATTTCCCCATTCATGATGAGTATTGCTATGAAGAGGGCAGACTTATGCGTCAGTATGTTGACGGCACAGGGGAAGAAAAAGAGGATGCAAAGAAAACCCTTTCCGCAATTTACGGCAGAGTTGAAAAAATGATGAAAAAATATTTTGAGTTTTAAGGTTTTTTGCGTTACAATATGGAAGATGTTAATTTTACAATAGATGTTGACACATTAAAAAGCAGATGTACGTACAGATTACGGATATTCTCAGTACATCATAAGGTGGTATAATTATGTTGAAAAATTTCAGTGAAATTCGTAAGCCTTTGGATTTAAACGGCAGTTGGTATATAATTGAAGATAAAACCGAGGACGGTTCGTATTTTCTGAATTTTTCCGATTTTGAAAATCAGAGGGAAATAACCGTGCCCTCTGATATTGCCCACTGTTATCCCGAAAGACCGTATACGCAGGGTGTATTCTGGTATGGCAGAATGTTTGATATTCCAAAGGATTATACAGGCAAAAGAATCATTATTCACTTTGATGCGGTTAATTATGAGTCTTCGGTTTTTATAAATAAGAAATATGCTGGCTCGAATTATCAGGGCTTTTTACCGTTTGAATTTGACATTACCGATTTTGTAAACGCAGGAGAAAATTTTATTACTGTCAGAGTCGACACGCAAAGAGAACAGGGTGAACTTCCGACATCGTTTTATTGGAAAAACTGCGGCGGCATTATTCGTGATGTGAATTTGTATGTTACCGAAAGTACATATATTAAAAATGTTGAGATTGATGCTTGCGCCGGCGGCAAAACAGAAATAAGAATAAGAAGCAATATTGAAGATGAAAGCTCCATAAGAGTTGATGTTAAAGATGTTTTCGGTACAACTGTGTTTTCCGAAATGTACTCAAATGTCAAAAATTATGAAGAACGAACCTTTGATGTGCCGAAAGTAAAAAATTGGTCACCGGATGAACCGAATCTTTACAAAGCGGAAATATCTCTTTTAAACGGTGAAAAAATTATTGATAAGGTTGAATATGAAATCGGTTTTCGTGATATTTGCGCAAAGGACGGAAAAATACTTTTAAACAGTGAAGAAATTTTTCTTTGCGGTTATAACCGGCATGAGGACAGCATAAAACACGGTGGTGCGGCTAATGACGAAATTGTAAGGGAAGATTTTGAAATAATAAAAAATTCCGGTGCTAATTTTATCCGTATGTGTCATTATCCACATGACGAAAGGGAACTTTTTGAAGCGGACAGATTGGGACTTACTCTGCTTGTTGAAATTCCTCTTTGTGCCTACGGTCTTAAACCTATGGGATTAAAGAATGGCGATGCTGCTGTTCAAAATGAAAAAGTTTATGCAAATGCCCGTGAGTGTCTTGAAAGAATGATAGCACGGGACAGAAATCATCCCTCTGTTATAATAATTTCAGTCAGTAATGAAAACGATGAACCTTCACATAATATTATTCAGAACAATAATGCATTAATTAAAATAGCAAAAAATTTAGACAAAAAAAGACTTGTTACCCATGTGTCTAACCGCACACGGAAAGCGGAGAGGGATATGTGCTTTGTTTATGATGATGTTATATGTTTTAATGCATATCCGACAATGGCAGGCAGAGTATATGAAAGAAGCCTGGATTTTGATATTTCCGAATCAGGTCAGAGAATGAAAAGTACAATCAACAGTCTAAGAAAATCTTTCCCTCAAAAGCCTGTTATTTGTACTGAATTCGGGTACAGAACAAACTATTCAATTGATTCATTCGAAGATGAAGATATTCAGGCTCAATGTATAAAGCAGGAATTTTCAGCCATAAAAGAATGTGCCAATGGCGGCAGCTTATGGCTCTTTGCAGATCATCTGTGGGAAAACAGTGCAAGACTTATGAATCTGATAAGCGAATACGGTCTGCTTAAACGAAACAGAAATAAGAAAAAAGCTTTTGATGTTTATTCCGAAATGATGAAAGAAAAGCTGATAAAATAATTTAAAACCCACGCAACGGAATTTGATTCTGCTGCGTGGGTTTATTAAAATATAAAATTTTACTTATCCTGCTCTCTGATTGCGGAACGCCTGATTTTACCGTTTGAAGTTTTGGGGAGGCTTTCCACAAACTCGACAATTCTCGGATATTTATAGGGCGCAGTTTCATTTTTAACATAATTTTGAAGCTCTTTTTTGAGCTCTTCTGAGGGTGCAAACCCTTCGGCAAGCACTATTGTAGCCTTAACCACATTACCTCTTACCGGGTCGGGAGCACCGGTAACGGCACATTCCAAAACCGCATCGTGAGTATTAAGCACACTTTCAATTTCAAATGGACCAATCCTGTATCCCGAGGATTTAATGACATCGTCTGTTCTGCCGACATACCAGAAATAGCCGTCCTCATCACGCCATGCCGTGTCGCCGGTATGATAAACATTGTCATGCCAGGCGGCTTTGGTTTTTTTCTCGTCACGGTAATATCCCATAAACAGACCGACAGGTTTGTTTTCGGTTTTAATAACAATTTCGCCTGTCTGACCGGTGGTTACGGATTTGCCGTTTTCGTCTACAATATCAATATCATACTGCATAACCGGTTTACCCATTGAACCCGGTTTGGGTGTCATACCGTAAAGGTTAGCAATTGCCAAGGTGGTTTCTGTCTGACCGAATCCCTCCATAAGCTTAATTCCGGTTGCTTCATACCATTTGTTGAAGACATCCGGGTTTAATGCTTCACCTGCAATGGTGCAGTATTCAAGGTTTGATAAATCGTAGCTTTTTACATCCTCCAACAGGAACATTCTGAACATTGTAGGAGGACAGCAAAGAGTATTGATTTTGTAGTCCTGCAATTTTTGCAGAATGTCATTGGCACAAAACTTTTCAAAGTCGTACACAAATACGCAGGATTCCATAAACATCTGACCGTAAAGCTGACCCCATACCGCCTTACCCCAGGCAGTTTCGGCGATAGTATAATGCAGACCGTAGGGCTTTACCTTATGCCAGTATTTGGCAGTGGACAAATGACCTAAGGCGTATAAATAATTGTGCAGTGCCATTTTAGGATTACCTGTCGTGCCTGATGAAAAATACATAAGACACGGGTCTTCAGCCTTTGTATCAATGCGTTTTATATCATCGTCGCAGGCTTCAATTTCTTTATCAAAATTAAGCCAGCCATCACGCTCACCGTTGACAATAAGTTTTGTTTCCAGTGTAGGACACTCCGGCAGACTTTTATCCACATTATCAGGGACCTCATTGTCGGCGGTGCAGACAATAGCCTTTACACTTGCGGAATTTATGCGGTAAATGAGGTCGTGGGGTTTGAGCTGAATAGCAGCGGGAATAGTTACCGCACCGATTTTATGAAGGGCAAGAATAGAGAACCAGAACTGATAATGCCTTTTCAAAATCAGCATTACCATATCACCCTTTTTGATGCCTTTTTTTATAAACATATTTGCGGCTTTGTCGCTGTATTTTTTTAAGTCGCCGTAGGAAAATCTTTTTTCCTCGCCCTTATCGTTACACCACAAAAGTGCAGGTCTGTCCGGCTCGGCTTTTGCGATTTCGTCTATGACATCGTAAGCAAAATTAAAATTTTCCGGATATTTATATTTGTAGTCAACGAGTCTTCCTTTTGAGTCAAAAACTTCATCGACAAATTTTTCGTTAATATTAAGCATAGGATTACCTTACTTTCTGAGAATTATTGCAAGAAATTCACAGTCTTCGCCGCCTGTTGCAATCATACCGTGACCGTGAGAGGAGTCGTAGAGTACGCAATCACCCTCATTAAGAATTTCAATATGGTCTTCAAAAGCAACCTTTAAGCTGCCTTTGACAATATAATCAAGCTCTTGACCTTCGTGACTGGACAGATGTATTTCCTTATCCTGTTCGTTTTCATTGTAGGGAGCAGTAACCAAAAACGGCTCGCAAAGCTTGTGTTTTAAATTGTAGCCTAAATGATAATAGTTGAAGCCTGTGCGGCGCTTCATAGGCAAGCCCTCGCCTTTTCTGACGATTGAATAAAACGAAAGATGAGGATTTTCACCTGTGAGAAGCTCAATCATATCTACACCCAACTTGTCGGCACATTTATAGATAAAAGTGAAGCTGAAATCAAAGTCACCGCTTTCCGCATCCTTATATTCCTCAACGGTACAGCCGATAGCCTCAGCCATTTCCTCCGGAGTATATTCCAAAATATCTCTCAATCCCCGTATTCGCTCGGCAACTTCTTTGATATGAAACTCCATAAAATCACCCTTTCATATATCTGTGACTTAAATACTGTACTGCAAAACAACTTACGAAAGATATATAAGTACAATAATATATTATAGATTATTAACATTATAATGTCAAATAATTCCGGGAAAAAACAAGAAATCACTATACAAAACTAAATTTTTGTGATAGAATATATGCATAATGGTATTATGTGGAGTGTTGGTAAGTTTCTGACATTCAGTTATTGAAAATGAAAGGGCTGATTATTATGAAGGTTTTGTTTACAGGTGATTCAATAACAGATATGGGCAGAGTTCGTGAATGGGGCTTAGGCGGCTTCGGACAGGGTTACCCTGTACTTTTAACTGCAAAATTGAGAGTCAAATATCCGGGAAAGGCTGAATTTATAAATACAGGTATAAGCGGTAACAGGGTTGTTGACCTGTATGCAAGAGTTAAAAATGATATGTGGCACGAAAAGCCGGATGTGTTAAGTATTTTAATTGGTATCAACGATGTGTGGCACGAATACGGCGATTATCCCAACGGAGTTGAAGCTGACAGATTTGAAAAGGTTTTGAGAATGTTGGTAGAGGATACTCTTAACAGATTACCCGGCATTAAAATTGTTCTTATGGAACCCTTTACACTTAAAGGAAGCGGAAATGCTGAATATTATGACGAGTTCAGAAAAGAAACCGAATTGAGAGCTGACGCAGTTAAAAGAATTGCAGAAGAATTCAATTTGATTTTTGTACCGTTACAGAAAATGTTTGACGATGCCTGCAATATCTGTGAAGCATCATACTGGCTTTCCGACGGAGTTCATCCCACTCCGGCAGGTCATCAGTTAATTGCAGACAAATGGTGCGAAGTTGCAGAGGATAAAATTTTTTAACGGTAGACAGAAAATGGGTAATATTACCGATTAATTGTATTACGGAAAATGAGGTAACACATACCGTTGCAACCTATCCCAAGTTATAAAAAATCCTGTCAGACAGGTGCTTTTTAAGTTTTACTCAAAGAATAGTTTACATATTTTAATTTTTGTTTGGAGGTGAACCAAATGAAAAAATACGGCATATTGTCCACCCGTATGAGGGAGCTTCGGGAAGAAAGCGGACTTACTCAAAAACAGGTTGCCGATATTTTACGCCTTGAACGCTCATGCATAGCGAAATATGAGGCAGGAGAAAGCAGTCCTAATCCCGATATGCTTTTGTCACTTGCAAAAATTTATAAAGTGAGCGTGGATTATTTAATAGGAAAATGTTCTGAAAAAGATACCGTAAATGTTTTCAGAACCGATCCCGTACCTTACGAAACAGGTTTACCGATTATAGATACACATAGCTTGCAGGATCTTTCAAAAGATGAACAAATGTTGGTTTTGTATTTTCGTTTGCTTGATAATGATAAGGAAATTGTGAATATTTTGAGAGATAAATATATTCAAAAGGAAGATGAAAAAAATAAGTCTGATGAATAATCGGGAGTGTTTTTTTGAAGAATAAAAATAGAGTTGTGTTTATTGCACAGACCGGGATGATAGCCGCAATATATGTGGCATTGACATATTTGTCAAATATGTTTAATTTGTCATACGGCAGTATTCAGTTCAGATTGTCGGAAATACTCACAGTGTTGCCCGTACTTACCCCGGCGGCTGTTCCGGGGCTAGCGATTGGTTGCTTTTTCGGAAATATCGGAAGTCCCTATCCTGCGGATATGATTTTCGGAACACTTGCAACACTGCTTGCTGCCATAGGTACAAGGGCAGTAAGAAACATTAAAATAAAAAATATACCGTTACTTGCACCTTTGTTTCCCGTAATTGTCAATGCTGTGGTTGTGGGTACTCAGATTTCAATGTTTATGAGCAACGGTTTTACCGTTGTAAATGTTCTTGTTTTCGGCGGTCAGGTGGCTTTTGGTGAAGCGGTAATGTGCTATGTTGCCGGACTTCCGCTCACATTAGCATTGAAAAAAACAAAAATTTTTTCAGAATGAAATATTATTCGGAGGCATTCAGATGAAACTTAAAACAGTTGCCGAGGGTGTTCGTATTTTTTCTTATGAAACATCACAATTCAAAACAAATAAAATTACAATTATGATGGCAATGCCGCTGTCGAGTCATGTGGCGGCTAATGCCGTTTTGCCGTTTATTCTTACAAGAAGCTGTAAGGATTACCCGGATTTTTCAAAGCTTAATGCAAGGCTTGCTCAGCTTTACGGAGCTTCGATTACCGCCGATGTTTTAAAGGCAGGGGACGCACAGCTTTTGCAGATAGGAATAAGCTTTATTGATGACCGTTTTGCATTGGACGAAAACGAAAGAATTTCAAGTGAAGCCGCCGAGTTACTCTTGAAAATGCTGTTTGAACCGAATTTTGTTGACGGCAATTTTACCCCGGAAGCCGTTGAAACGGAAAAGCGTCTGTTAATCGAAACACTTAACAGTGAGCTTAACAATAAGCGTGGCTATGCAATAAAAAGATGTACGGAGATTATGTGCGAAAATGAGCTTTTCTCGGTAAACCGTTTGGGTACTGTTGAGGAAATAGAAGCACTTTGCAAAAACTGTATTTACAATGCATGGAAATCCGTTTTGTCTACTGCGCCTGTTCAGATAAATTTAATAGGTAATTTTGATTTTGAAGAAATTGAAAAAAAAGTAACTGAATATTTTGACGGTATTGACCGTGATGTTGATGAAATCGAAACCGAATTTATAAATACCGTTGATGAAATAAAAGAAGTCCGTGAGGAAATGGATGTTAACCAGAGCAAGCTGGTTATCGGTATGCGTACCGGAATGAAAAATTCCGATGATGATTTTCCCGCATACTTTGTTGCAAATGCTGTTTACGGCGGTATTCCCACATCACTTTTGTTTACAAATGTCCGTGAAAAAATGAGCCTTTGTTATTATTGCTCTTCAATGCTTCGCCGCGGTAAGGGTGTTATGTTTGTACAAAGCGGTGTGGCAAGTGAAAATTATGAGCTTGCAAAAAATGAAATTTTAAAACAGCTTGAAGATTTACAAAATGGCAATTTTTCCGACGATGTTCTCGATGCCGCAAAGAAAAGTATGTGTGACTCCTTAGGCGGTGTTTATGACCATCCCGATTCAATTAACAGTTGGTATATTACGCAGATTTTGAACAAAAAACTGTTGAAGGCAGAGGACCTGTGCAGAAAGGTTGAAAAAGTCACCCGAGAAGATGTAATCAGGGTTGCAGGCAATATTATTCCAGATACAATATTCCTGCTTGACGGAAAGGATGAGGCAAATGGAAATAAATAAAATTGTCAACGAAAAATTAGGCGAAAGCTATTATAAAATTGACCATGACAGCGGTTTGACAATTTATGTTATGCCCAAAGAGGGCTATAAATCCGCCTATGCCGTTTTCGGAACAAAGTACGGTTCAATTGATACGATGTTCCGCCTTGAAGGTGAAAAGGAGTTTACAAAGGTTCCCGAGGGTATTGCACATTTTTTGGAGCATAAGCTTTTTGAAAGTGAGGATTTAGATGCTTTTGAATTGTATGCAAAAACCGGTGCAGATGCCAATGCTTACACATCCTTTGACAGAACCTGTTATATCTTCAACTGTACGGGGGATTTTAAGGCTTCGCTGAAAATCCTGCTTGATTTTGTTCAGTCTCCGTATTTTACGGATAAAACCGTTCAGAAAGAACAGGGGATTATCGGTCAGGAAATTAAAATGACAAACGACAGCCCGAGTTGGGCATTGCTTTTCAATTTGCTTGAATGTCTTTATCATAATCATCCGGTAAAAATTGAAATTGCAGGAACGGTGGAGTCAATAGCGAAGATAGATGCAAACTTGCTTTATAAATGCTATGAAACTTTCTATTCTCTTTCAAATATGACACTCTGCGTGGCAGGTAATGTTACGGTTGAAGATGTTATGGAGGTTGCCGACCCCCTGCTTAAAAAGGGTACACAGAAAAAAATCGAAAGAACATTTCCCGATGAGCCGGATACAATTGTGTGCGAGTTAAAGGAAGCTTCCTTACCGGTGGCAACGCCTCTTTTTTCAATCGGCTTTAAGGAAAAAATGTCAGCCCCTCAACGCACATTGAAAGAGGAAATTGCGGCGAGAATTTTAATGGAAATTCTTTGCGGTGACACCTCGGAGATTTACAGGGATATGTTCAATGAAAAGCTTATAAATGATAAATTTGAGTATGAATATTTCTGCGGACACGGTTTTTCTCTTTGTATGTTCTCAGGTGAATCCAACAATACTCAGGAAGTTAAAAACCGTTTAATAAAGCGCATTGAGGAGGTTCGCAAAAACGGAATTGATAAAACTGAATTTGCAAGAGCATTAAAAACAATTTACGGTGCAACCGTTATGAGCTTTAACGATGTTGACGAGCTGGCAAACGGTCTTGCGGAAGCACATTTTACAAATTCGGGATTTTTTGATACCTTTGAAATTCTTAAAAATATTACAGTTGAGGATATTGAAAGCACATTGGAATATGCGTTGAAGCCGGAGTCTTGCGCTGTTTCAATAATCAATCCCGTGATGTAAGGAGCTGTTTTTATGTCTGATTTTACTCTTGTGAAATTTCCCGGCTTGGGTTGGGAATTTAATGTGCCGTCAGTTCTGGCGCAGTTTACACTTTTCGGACACGAATTTACCATAAAATTTTACGGTGCAATTATTGCGTTCGGTTTTCTGCTCGCTGTTTTGTTAGGCGGCAGACTTGCTTACAAATGGAAAATGAACCTTGATAAGCTTTTAGATGTTCTTATTTACGGAACATTCGGGGGTATTATCGGCGCAAGAGCCTACTATGTAATATTTGACGGTTGGGATAAGTACAAGGATAATTTGATTGATATTATTAAGATCTGGGAGGGCGGCATCGCCATTTACGGCGGTATTATCGGTGCGCTAATCGCAGGGTTTATAGTGTGTAAGATACGAAAGGTTAATTTCTATAACCTCCTTGACTTGTGTTCTATGGGATTTTTAATCGGTCAGGGTATAGGTCGCTGGGGTAATTTTACCAATCAGGAAGCATTCGGCTGTAATACAAAGCTTCCTTGGGGTATGACAAGTGACAAGGTTGTAAGTTATTTGCAAAGCCCCTCAATTCAGACATTTTTATCGGATCACAAAATGACGGTTGACCCTTATGCGCCTGTTCACCCAACATTTTTGTATGAATCTCTGTGGTGTCTGATAGGCTTTGTACTTATTTACATAATTTATAAAAAGGCAAGAAAATTCAGCGGACAGTTGTTCCTGATTTACGGAATATGGTACGGTATCGGCAGAACGGTGTTCGAGGGCTTGCGTACTGACAGCCTGTATTTTTTCAATATGCATATCGGGGATTATTACATCAGAACATCGCAGGTTCTTTCAATCGTGGTAGTAATAATTTTTGCAGTTATACTCATTGCAAAATTACACAAATATAAATTAAATCCGCAACCCATAGAGGGTATTGACTATTTTAATGATGAGGATATTACCACAAAAATCAAATATAAAAAATTCGGCAAAACATCAAAGGGCGAGGAAGTCAGAATTTATACATTAAAAAATAAATTCGGCACAAAAGCGGAAATTTTAACTTACGGTGCAACCTTACATTCACTCAGCGTTGCGGACAGAAATCTTAAATTTAAGGATGTTTTAATCGGCTTTGACGATATTGAAGGTCACGAAAACCGTTCAGACTATCAGGGACAAGTTGTAGGCAGATATGCCAACAGAATTGCAAACGGCAAATTTTCAATTAACGGCGAAGAATATGATGTTACCAAAAATGAAAATGATATTACCTGTCTGCACGGCGGAGGAGAATTTTCCCATGCAGTATGGAAAGCTGCTCCCATAAGCGACACCACATTGAAGCTTACTTATGAAAGTGCTGACGGCACGGAGGGCTTCCCCGGAAATGTTAAGGCAACAGTTTTCTATACACTTACCGAGGATAGTTGCCTGTTCATAGATTACGAAGTAACCACAGACAGGGATACAATTATCAATATGACAAACCACGCATATTTCAATTTGGGCGGATATGATGCTAATCCTGTAACCGACCACGAATTACAGATTAATGCGGATTACTTCACACCTACCGATGAAAACAGTATCCCCACAGGAGAATTAAGAAGTGTTGAGGGTACACCATTTGATTTCAGGAAGCTCAAGGAAATTGGTAAAGATATTAATGCGGATTATGACCAGCTTGTTATGTGCAGGGGATATGACCATAATTTCTGCCTCAATGACAGAAATGTCGAAAGGGATGCCGCAATTGTTGTTAAGCATCCTCAAAGCGGCAGAGTTATGACGGTTTATACAGATTTACCCGGTGTTCAATTATATACAGGTAATTTTCTTGATAATGTTCCCGGCAAAAAGGGTACTGTTATGAACAAACACAGCGGATTTTGCTTAGAAACCCAGTATTATCCCGATACACCAAATAAACCCGATTTCCCGTCTTGCTTGCTTAAAGCAGGTGAAACTTGGAAATCAACCACAGCATTTAAATTTACAGTAGAATAAGGAGTCCGAAATGGCAGTTTTAATTGACGGAAAAAAAGTTGCGGCAAAGGTTCTTGATGAAGTGAGTAAGGAAATAATTGACCTTGCCGAACAAGGAAAAGAAACCACTCTTGCGGTAATTATTGTAGGTGACAACCCGGCTTCAAGAGTGTATGTAAACAACAAGAAAAAGGATTGTGCATTTGTGGGTATAAAATCCCTTGAATATGCTTTGCCCGAAAACACGACGCAAGAAGAATTAAACGAACTTATTGACAAGCTCAATAATGACGAAACAGTCAACGGTATTTTATGTCAGCTTCCTTTGCCGAAGCATCTTGACGAAAAAGCAGTTATAGAAAGAATTTCACCGGTAAAGGATGTTGATGCTTTCCACCCCGTAAATGTGGGACACATCACAACAGGTGATTATAAATTCCTCCCGTGTACACCTGCCGGAATTATGGAGCTGTTAAAGACTTATTCCATTGATGTCTGCGGTAAAACTTGTGTTGTTATCGGCAGGAGTAATATTGTCGGGAAGCCTATGGGACTTCTGCTTATGCATAAGGATGCAACCGTTACAATCTGCCATTCCAAAACCCGTAACCTTTCCGAAGTCACAAAACAGGCTGATGTTATTGTTGTGGCTGTCGGAAAAGTTCGTTTTCTTAAAGCCGATATGGTCAAAGACGGTGTGGTTATAATTGATGTGGGAATGCACAGGGATGAAAACGGTAAGCTTGTCGGTGATGTTGACTTTGAAAATGTTGAACCAAAAGCATCATATATTACCCCTGTCCCCGGTGGTGTTGGTCCTATGACCAGGGCAATATTGATGAAAAACACCTTAACAGCGCGAAAAATGCAGTAAAGG
>JAZUIT010000173.1:0-4754 GCA_045642385.1 Acutalibacteraceae bacterium | reverse complement strand
GAAACAATCAAAAGAGCAATCGAAACCGCAAAACCTGATTTAATAACGGTTACAGGTGATAACGGTTTGGGCAGCTGGGCGTGGCTTCGACTTATCAGAGTAATTGAATCCTATAAAATTCCCTGGGCTCCCGTAATGGGTAACCATGACGGTGCAGGCTGTATCAGTGAATTCTGGTGTGCATATCAATTTGCAAATGCAGAGCATTGTTTGTTCAAATACGGACCCAAGAATATGGGATACGGTAACTATATGATAAATATTACCGAAAACGGAAAAATTATCCACACATTATTTATGATTGATACTCATAGTAAAGAGCATTATAAGATTGAGAACGAAAGCGGAGAAATTGTTACGGAAACAGGCTATGACCATATGTGGGCAAATCAGATTGCTTGGTACAAATGGGGAGTTGAGGGCGTTAAAAAACTCGCAGGCGAAACCGTTGAAAGCACAATGATTATGCATATTCCGATTTATGAATACAAAACCGCATGGGAGCTTTGCGGTGAAAGAAATTCCGAAATGTATAAAAAAATGGACGGTGTAGGTGAAAACCGTGAAAATGTTTGTTGTCCTATGGTAAATAACGGAGTTTTTGATGTAATACTTGCAGAAGGCAGTACAAAAACCGTTTTGGCAGGTCATGACCATATAAATGATACCATGCTTACTTATTCCGGAATCAGACTTTGCTACGGTCTTAAATGCGGTCCCGGATGCTATTGGGACGAAAATGTAAACGGCGGCACAACCATTACAATAAATTCAAACGGTAATGCAAGTGTAAATCATATCTATATCAATTCACAGGATTTTGATACAAAGGTTACATTTAATGACCTTATTGCGGATATTAAGAATAAGTAAAAAAATAAGCGGTATGAATAAAACGGGATGTAAAGGCACATAGCTTTTACATCCCGTTTCTGTTAACTGTTTTCTATTTATATAATTATAGTAATTAATTGAATTTTGCTCGCAATTCCACAACCTTGCCTATGATTGTAACAGGCAGGGTTTCTATTTCTTTTTGGGAATAAATAATAGGCTCATAAGAACTGTTCAGAGGTACCAGCATAATACTGTCGTTTTTACGAATAACTTTTTTTACGGTTGCATCACTGCCGTTTACCAATACAACGGCAATATCACCGCTCGTAATATCCGGTTGCTTCCGAACAATTACAACATCTCCGGGACAAAACCTGGGCATCATACTGTCACCGAAAATTCTTAATCCGAAATGTTCTCCTGAATTTGCCATTTCAGGTGTAATTTCTTCATAATCCAAAATTTCTTCAACGGCTTCAATCGGTATACCGGCTTTAACATAACCTAAAACAGGGATAAGATGTTTTTGGGTTTTATTTTTTTTGCCTAAAAGATAATCAACTGAAACATAGAAATAATCCGAAAGCTTTAAAAGTGAATCCATATCGGGAGCGGTATGACCGTTTTCCCACTGACTTATGGCAGTCTGATGAACTGAGCAGATTTTTGCAAGCTCAATCTGAGAAATACCTTTATTTTTCCGCAGTTCTTTAATGACATTCATAATGACACTTCCTTATAGATTTGTGATTACGAGTTAATTTATGTATATATTATGAGCTATTCTAATAAGAAAGTCAATAGTTTTTTAAAAAATATTAGAAAAACTATTGACAAATATTAGTTTTGCTAATATAATAAATATAGTGATATTAGTTACGCTAATATTTATCAAGACGAAAGGAGGAGAATAATGAAAACTCATTTAACAGCACACGGTCTTGAATTTGAATTGTGTTCAGAAATATACGATAACTGGCAAAATTCAATCAATGAAACGCAAGAAGAATACTGCAAACGAAAGCAGGGGTATGATTTGTCTGACCTTACAAAAATGGTAATTGAAGAGAAATTATCCGATAAGGAAAAACAGATTATCAGATTATATTGGTATCAGGGTATTTCGGCAAAGGAAATTGCAGATATTGCAGATATTACTTTACCTACGGTATATAAGGTAATGAAAAGTGCAGAGAATAAGATTTTTTCATATCTTGAATATGTAGTTCTATATCAAAATTCAATGCTTAGCCGTAAGCTTGTACCTGTCGCTGTTAGGGAGGCTTTGTGTAACACAGCTGCAAAAAGCCGCGAGGCGTTAACCGTGGGACAAAGACTCAGCCAGTTGAGAATGCAGGAAAATCTGGAATCGGAAACGGTTGAAAAAGCATTAAAGCTTGAAAAAGGTAAGCTTGAAAGATTTGAAAATGATAAAGCTTTACCAAAAATTGAGATACTGAAAAAATTTGTTGTTTTTTACGGCACCACAGCAGATTTTATATTGTTCGGAAAGAAGGTTTAATTATGGAAAAAACTTTGGACAAGTTGGCAGATGAATATGTCGAAGCGGTAAAATATCATGACCATTTGATTAAAAAATACCGTGAAAAACTAAAAGATGCCATAAAAAAGTGTGCACCGCAGGATGATGTTATTCATCTGAAAACAATGATATGTGAGTTTTACAGGCAAAGAGCAGATATGGTAGAAACAATATATAAGCTGAAGAATTATTATAAATTCAGCAGCAGAAAGGAGGAAGCAAATTGAGAACCTTAAATATAACTCTCAATAATGATAATACCGTTACAGTCGGAAACACTTTTACGGGATATGTTGAGGAAAACAATGCAACAATGCTGCAAATAGAATTAAATTCAGAGCTGTCTGACAGTTCAATTGATTACCATGTGGTTAATTTCAGACACGGTGAAAATGACGAAAAGCTTGTATCCGGGAAAATAGAAGAATATATAGAGGGACTCTCGGATGAAACGGATGCTTACAGAGTTGACGATTGTATATACATAAAATTACCTCAGTATGTTACAGGTTATACCGATATTTTCGCACAGGTCGAAGGCCATCATACTGATTACGATGTCAACACACATTCAACTTTTATAAGTGAAATTATTAAATCTCCGGTATTCCATTTTACATTGGAACCTTCAATTGTAGGGAATCAGGGTGAATTTAACACCAAAGTTGAAGGGATTTTTGCAAAGCTTGCACCTTATGAGTCAAGCATACCGTTATTACAGGAACAAGTTGCTGCGATAAGCTCAGCAACAATTTCAGATGTAGAAAATTATAACTTATTACCCGATACAGCAGATGAACTTACTGTAAAAAGAGTAAAGAATGCCACGGAATATGTTGATTATGAACCTGTTTTTTTAACGAATGACTTTTTTGATGCTGAAGAATTTCGGCTGGTGAAAAATCCGCCTCAACCTACATTAGATGATTTTGAAGTAGGATATTACAGCAGTGCAAGTTTGGGAGCATCTGTTAATACGGGAACAAAAAGTTATTATTTTTCTATTATGCCGGGAGAGGGTATGCCAAAAGACCCTTTTTTCAGACAGATGTGTTATTATTTTGAATGTTATGAAGACGATACAATATACGCATATTTATATTCCGATTTTACCATAGATGGCACTACTGTGGACGCAGGATGGGTAAAGCTCAGTGGCGTGAGCCGTCATGAAGGAATTATTCAATCTTATACCGGAATAGAGAATGTTCAGTATGAGGATATTGAATTTCCGAAAAATTGCAGTGTGCTTTTTATGAATACTACAATAAGTGCAAACAAGAATACGACAGTATATAGAGTTAAAAAAACAAAAGAACATTTGCCGGGTTATTATGTATACAAATCAGGAAAATGGGATACATCGGAGTCTCCGACAATGCTTTCTCAGTTACAAGAAGATGAAAATCACAGAACAGTAACAAACAAAGAGAAAATGAGAATATCTAATATGTATCTTCAAACTCAGAGCTTGCAAACACAGATTGATAACAAACCTGACACATCAGACATTCCAACATCTCTGTCTGAGCTTTCCGAAGACAGCGAACACAGGCTTACGACAGATACCGAAAAAGCAGGCTGGAACGCAAAAGCGGAAGTTGAGGATATTCCTACAAAAACAAGCGAACTGCAAAATGACAGCGGCTATATCACAGAAACAGGTGCAATAGGAATAAAAACAGATATTGACGGTCAAGACGGTTTCGCAAAATTGAAAATAGTAAACGGCAACCCGATTTTAAACATTACGGTTCAAGATGAAGAGGAGGAAATATAATGTCAGAAGTAAATATAGATATTTTGAAAAATTCAACATTTAAAGACCAAACAGACGGTATTACAACTATGCTTGGTATTATTGCAAAAAATACAGGAAAAGACAGAGAAGCTCCTTTAATTGACAGTTGGAGCAAACTAAAAGCACTTACACAAGCAGGATTAGCTCCGCAGGTGCTGAATATAGGTTATAATCCGACACTTTTAAAGTGTCATCATGAAAGGTTCGGGGATTTAATATGGACGGTTTACGGATTTAATCAATCTTGCCCTTGCGATGAAAACGGTAACTGGTTAAAGGTGACAGAAAACGGAACTATTGAAATGACGGCTGACGGAACAAGCACAAAATATCATTTGTTTGAAAGACCGACAATAGTTACAGGTGTTTATGTTAATGATACAAGTGTTACAAATACCACTTATGACACGGAGTATTTTGATTTAACTTTTGCAGAAGCACCGGAAGAAAATGCAACAATCAAGGTTACATATTCAGAAAGAATTAAATATACAGTTACATTGGGATTGTTAAATTGTTTACCGGTAAGAAAAACAGATGTCGGTATAACTGATGATTACGGACGCACAGATT
>JAZUIT010000172.1:0-2855 GCA_045642385.1 Acutalibacteraceae bacterium | reverse complement strand
TATCCCCTCGCTTGTTTCGGAAATTATGTATAATCTTTGTGACAATGCCATTAAGTATAACCGTGAAGGCGGGAAAGTAACGGTAAGTATTTCGGAAACAGAATCACAGGTTATTCTTTCAGTTGCCGATACCGGGATCGGAATACCGCCGGAAGAGCAAGAGAGGATTTTTGAGCGGTTCTACCGTGTGGATAAAAGCCATTCAAAAGAAGTGGGCGGTACGGGACTTGGTCTTTCTATTGTAAAACATGCCGCATATATTCACCAAGCAGAGCTTGAAGTGATCAGCAAAATTGATAAGGGTACCGAAATAAAAATTCTTTTCCCCAAATTCTGATTTTACCCGAATTTTACAAAAGAATGATAATAAAATTGATGTCCGTCTGTTATACTCACTTCGTAAAACAAGGAGTGAAATAACAGATGGACATTTTTAATATTCTTGAAATGATAGGCGGTCTTTGTTTGTTCCTGTTTGGAATGAATCTTATGGGACAAGCTCTTGAACGCAGAGCCGGAGGAAAACTCCATTCGGTTCTGTCTAAAATGACCACCAATAAAATGGCGGGCTTTATGACCGGATGCGGAGTGACAGCCATTATCCAAAGTTCTTCGGCAACAACGGTTATGGTGGTCGGTTTTGTGAATTCCGGCATTATGACGCTTCGCCAAGCCGTAAATGTCATAATGGGTGCCAATGTCGGCACAACGATTACGGGTTGGATCCTGTCGCTCGGCGGAATTGACGGAAACAGCACATGGGTACGACTGTTGAAACCAACATCGTTCACTCCGATTTTAGCACTTGTCGGTATCGTTCTTTATATGTTTCTCAAAAAGGACAACAAGAAAGATACCGGTATGATTTTACTCGGTTTCGCAACCTTAATGTTCGGCATGGAAACTATGACAAATGCTGTTTCCGGACTCGGTGAAATCCCTGCATTTCGTGAACTGTTTATCATGTTTCAAAATCCGGTCTTGGGTCTTCTTGCCGGTGCTTTACTGACTGCGGTCATTCAGTCAAGCTCGGCGTCTGTCGGTATTCTCCAAGCACTTGCCGCAACGGGAGCGGTATCCTACGGAGCCGCCATCCCGATTGTTATGGGTGATGCTATCGGCACATGCGTTACCGCTATGCTTTCCGGCGTCGGAGCAAAACGTGAGGCAAAGCGTGCCGCCGTTGTCCATCTTTCGTTTAATGTCATCGGTGCGGTTTTCTGGCTTTTGATTTACTCTGTTGTACGAATGATTTTTGCTCCGACTATTTTAAATCAATCCGCATCCCTTGTTGGTATTGCTGTTGTTAACACAGCATTTAAGGTTCTTTCCACCGCACTCCTGCTACCAATGTCCTCAATTCTTGTTAAGATTGCAGAAAAATTCGTTCCTGATGCAAGGACAAAAGAAGAAGACAACAGGCTGGATGAGCGACTTTTGGCTACTCCTCCTCTGGCAATTAAACAAAGTGAATCGATAGCCCTTGAAATGGCAACTGCTGCAGTCGAAGCATTGAAAGACGCAATTTCTGCTGTAACCGGATATTCTCAAAAAACAGCCGATGAAATTCGCAAAAAAGAATCACAATGTGATAAATACGAAGATATGCTCGGAACCTATCTTGTAAAAATTGGTTCGCAAAAGCTTGGCGAAAAAGAAAGTGAGCAGACAACGGCGCTTCTGAAAATGATTGGTGATTTTGAAAGAATTTCCGACCATGCCGTAAACATTTTGGAATCAGCAGAAGAACTGCGCAATAAGCACTTAACCTTAACCGAAGAGGCACTCAAAGAATACGAAGTGATTTCATCAGCAGTAACGGAAGTTATAGAATTGTCTTTCAAAGCATTCGCCAATCAAGATTTTGAATCCGCTAAACAGGTTGAACCTCTCGAGCAGATTATAGACGGACTAAAAGAACAACTCAGAACGAAGCATATCATTCGTTTGCAAGAAGGAAAATGTACGGCAGAGGTCGGTTTTGTTTGGTCGGATCTCTTGACCAATATGGAAAGAGTCAGTGACCACTGCTCCAATATCGCCGGATGCATTCTCGATTCAAAGCAGCATAATTTCAACCTGCATGAAAGCTTGAATCAATATCGTGAAAGCAACGAAGACTATCAAAATATATTTGCATTTTTCAAAGAAAAATACTCAATATGATGTTAAAGAATAATTAGTATTTCTGAAAAAGAACAAAATAATAAAAACGGCAGGCACTTTGGTTTCTCAACCAAAATGTCTGCCGTAGTTTTTCGTCAATCATCTTTACATATTTTTTTGATAACTTCGTACACCCAAGCGGTGGTAGCTGTTGCTTCAAAAAGCATCCTCGCCTTTATTTCAGGATGCAGATGGCTTTTCAGCCGTTCAATCGTTTCATCGGTCACATTATCCCTCCCGAGTTCTTTTAGCACTTGAATTACAATGGCTGTTTCATACGATAACTTTGAAATATCTTTGGATGCCGTGTGCTTGAATTTTATAGTAAAACCGTTATAGTCGTATTCTTTATACGCACCGTCGGTAACAAAAATCCACTCCAATGGAAATTCTTTTGATAGTCCCAAAGTGTAAAGTGCGGCCTTTCCGCAGGGGACAATAGTCCAGCCGAAATTGCGAGCAAGAGCATAGGCAATATCATCGGGGGAAATCAAGACCGGCAGATCGGACATCAGGTATACACCATACTTGTAATAAACGCCGAACATCGCTTTTCTCAGGATTCCTTCTTCGGCAAGCCGGAGCAATGCCATGTTGACAGTTTTCTTTTCGGCAATGTCGGTGAAATCTGTCGTGACGAAAACAGTACCCGCATTCGCTACTTCGATCCTCTTTCGTATTTGATTTGT
>JAZUIT010000171.1:0-2039 GCA_045642385.1 Acutalibacteraceae bacterium | reverse complement strand
TCAATATCAGCTGTTGCCTGCGTGCTTTTTGCAGTCTCACCCTTTCTTCATAAGATAATTCATCCTTTTCCGCGTCAGGAGAATACATATTTCATCACATCCCAATCCAAAAATTTACAGCATAATGTATCATAAGAAGGATTATAACATATTTTTTTACCGATTGCAACATAAACCGACAAAAAATCTGTAATTTCATTAACCATGTAACTTTTCAAAGTAAACGCAACCCCTGTTTGTTTTTTTATTGCATTTACTTTGAAGATACAAATTACAATAAATAATAACCAACTTACACGGTTTCCTGATAATCAACAAACTTTCTGCTTCCCATGGGAAGCTATTGCGTTTACTTTGAAATGAAAATGTTAGATAATAGTAGTATCAATTTTTTAAGGAGATGTTTACTATGTCAAAACATTTGGATCTCAACGATCGCATTACCATCAAAGAAAACTTGGATAAAGGTATCCGCATATCTAAAATTGCGAAAATTTTATCCAAATCAACCTCCACGATTTCTCGTGAGATTATCAAAAATTCTACCGTAGTACAAAAAGGAGCTTACGGTAAACCTTTTAATGACTGCATTCATCGTAAATCCTGCACCACTTACGGTCTGTGTTCCGATAATGCCAATTCTATTTGTGATAAAAAGTGTTCTACTTGCAAGCTGTGCAACAATGTTTGTTCCAATTATCAAAAGGAAACATGTAATCGTTTACTATCTTCACCATATGTTTGCAATAACTGTCCTAATATTAAAATTTGCACTCTTGAGAAGAATCTGTATATATCTCAAAACGCACAAAAAAGTTATGAAACATTACTTTCCGAATCCAGAAGCGGTTTTAATTTAACATCTGATGAATTAAAACAAATTGATGAATTTGTTTCACCTCTTATTGAAAACGGACATTCTGTCTATCATATTACTCATAGTTTAAAAAGCAAAATAACCTGTTCGGAAAGTACAATTTTCAGACTTCTTGATGCAGGGCTTCTCTCCGCTAAAAATATCGATCTTCCACGTAAGGTTAAATTCAGACCCAGAAAAGGTAAAAAGCCTCAGCTTAAAGTGGATAAACAGTGTACCCTAAACCGTAAATACGATGATTACAAAGCTTTTCGTGCAGAACACCCTGATTTGATTGCAACCGAAATAGATAGTGTAGAAGGTAAAAAAGGCGGTAAAGTACTACTCACAGCTATTCTTCCAAATATCAACTTCATGTTTGCATTTATCAGAGATGCTAACACTGCCGATTCTGTACATATATGCTTTGAGCATCTATATTCTGTATTGCCAAAAGATATATATGAAAAATTATTTGGATTTCTTTTAGCTGACAATGGCTCGGAATTTTCAGACCCGATCGCCATTGAATTTACATCTGATAATATCAGACGTTCAAATATGTTTTACTGCAATCCGTCAAGTCCATATGAAAAACCTGATGTGGAAAACAACCATACACTTTTAAGAAGAATAATTCCAAAAGGTACTTCCTTTGATTTTTTAACTGATGAAAAAGTCAATTTAATGTTATCTCATGTAAATTCGTATGGACGAGCTCAATTTAACGGTGTATCACCTACAGATTTATTTATACAAATGTATGGTGAAGATGTGTTGCATTTACTTGGACAGCAAAAAATTGAACCCGAAAAAATTATACTTACACCTCTGCTTTTTAAATAATTTTTAAGCAAACTGAAGTTTTATATCTATTGCGTTTAGTCTGAAGGTAAAACTGCAATTTATCGGCAGGCTTATTTGCCATGCAATTTTTTACTCACTTTGAGATGTTTTTTCCCTAATTTTGATACGATTTTAAGTGATTTTACCAGCGTTATGGCTGTTCTCTTCAAAGTAAATGCAATTCTGTCTATTTTACTTTGAAACTGTTGCGTTTACTTTGAAAATTAACCTAAAGTTTGTTTTGTTGTAACTTTTCAAAGTAAACGCAACCCCTGTTTGTTTTTTTATTGCATTTACTTTGAAGATACAAATTACAATAAATAATAACCAACTTACA
>JAZUIT010000170.1:0-4397 GCA_045642385.1 Acutalibacteraceae bacterium | reverse complement strand
CCAGAAGACGGATTTGATTGTTCTGGCTTTACAAAATATATTTTTTCTAATTTTAATGTTAGCTTTTGATGTTTTTATTACACATTTACATATTTAACTTGAAAAATAATACATAAAGTGGTAAAATACTTTATATATTATGGAAAGTTGTGTGCAATAATTTAAATAGTATTATAAAAATAATTGGAGTTGTAATTATGAAAGAAAAATTTTATATCACCACCGCTATTGCCTATACTTCGAGAAAGCCTCATATCGGCAACAGTTATGAAATTGTTTTAACCGATGCCATAGCCCGTTATAAAAGATTGCAGGGCTTTGATGTTTTCTTTATGACAGGTACCGATGAACACGGTCAGAAAATTGAAGAATACGCAAAGGAAGCCGGAGTTTCACCAAAAGAATATGTTGACAGGGTTTCCGCTGAAATTCGTGAAATATGCGATTTATTAAATACAACCTACGACCATTTTATCCGTACGACAGATGATTATCACGAAAGAGTTATTCAGAAAATATTTAAAAAGCTTTACGAACAGGGCGACATTTACAAAAGCGAATACGAAGGTCTTTACTGTACCCCCTGCGAATCATTCTGGACTGAATCACAGTTGGTTGACGGCAAATGTCCCGACTGCGGCAGAGAGGTTAAACCCGCCAAGGAGGAAGCCTATTTCTTAAAGCTTTCCAAATATCAGAAACGGCTTGAAGATTATATTGAATCCAATCCCGACTTTATATATCCCGAAAGCCGTAAAAAAGAAATGCTTAATAACTTCATAAAACCCGGACTTCAGGATTTATGTGTTTCAAGGACATCCTTTAAATGGGGTATTCCTGTTGATTTTGACCCCGACCACATTGTATATGTATGGGTTGACGCACTTTCAAACTATATCACCGGTATCGGTTATGACCCGGATGGTTCTTCCGAAAAATACAAAAAATACTGGCCTGCCGATGTGCATATTATCGGTAAGGATATTGTCCGCTTCCATACAATTTACTGGCCAATCATTCTTATGGCTTTGGGTGAGCCTTTGCCGAAGCAGGTATTCGGTCACCCGTGGCTTCTGTTCGGTGAGGATAAAATGTCAAAATCTAAGGGTAATGTTATCTATGCCGATGAGCTTGTAGACTTGTTCGGCGTTGATGCTGTAAGATACTATCTGCTTACCGAAATGCCTTATGCCGCTGACGGCTCAATCAGCTATCAGACGGTTATCGAAAGATATAATTCGGATTTAGCCAACACCTTAGGAAACCTTGTAAACAGAACTATTGCAATGACAAACAAGTATTTTGACGGTGTTATTTCCGCTCCCGGCTGTCCCGAGGACATTGACAAAGAGCTTATTGATACTGCGCTTAGCACAGTGACAAAGGTTGAAAACCTTATGAAGGAATACAGAATTGCCGATGCGGTAAACGAAATTTTCAACCTTGCAAAGCGTTCAAATAAATACATTGACGAAACCACTCCATGGTCACTTGCAAAGGACGAAAGTAAAAAAGGAAGACTTAACACGGTTTTATATAATCTTTTGGAAAGCATCCGATTCCTCTCGGTATTGCTTACGCCTGTTATCCCCGAAACATCAGAAAAAATCTTCGCTCAGCTCAACTGCGATGTTAAGGATTATGAATCATTGTCAAGCTTCGGAAATTTAAAAGCAGGCACAAAGGTTACAGAGCCCACTCCCCTGTTTTCCCGTATTGATGCCGAAAAAATGATGGAAGAAATCAATGCACGAAACGAAGCAAAACAGGCGGCAGAAGCCAAGGAAGAAAAGCCGGAGCCGGTGGCACTCCCGGAAATCAACTTTGACGATTTTACAAAGGTGGAACTGAGGGTTGCTAAGGTTACAGCCTGTGAGCCTATAAAAAAGGCTAAGAAATTGTTGAAGCTTACACTTGATGACGGCACAGCCGTTCCCCGTACCGTTGCTTCCGGTATCGCTTTATGGTACAAGCCGGAGGATTTAATAGGCAGAAATGTTTTGCTTGTTGCAAACTTAAAGCCGGCAAAGCTTTGCGGTGTTGAAAGTGCGGGTATGATTTTAGCCGCTGACCAACCGGACGGTTCCGCAAAAGTAGTATTTGTTGACGATATGCCTGTCGGAGCTCAGCTGAGATGATAAAAAATATTTTTGATACCCACGCTCACTATGATGATGAAGCCTTTGACGGTGACAGGGATGAATTACTTGCATCTCTGCCCCAAAAAGGCATTGTGGGAATAATAAACTGCGGTACGGATATTAAAACATCCCTGTTTTCAAAAAAGCTTTCGGAAAAGTATCCCTATATAAAATTTGCCGCCGGTATTCACCCTCACGAAGCCTCCGAAATTCAGGATGGCGATTTTGACAGCTTAGCTGATTTGTTAAAAGACAAAAACTGTGTTGCCATCGGTGAAATAGGGCTTGATTTTCACTATGATTTTTCTCCGAGAGATTTGCAGAAAGAGGTTTTTGCAAAGCAGTTGGAATTGTCAAAAAAGTTCGATATACCGGTAATTATCCACGACAGAGAAGCTCACGAGGATACCTTGGAGCTTGTAAAAAAATATCAGCCCAAAGGTGTAGTTCACTGCTTTTCCGGCAGTGCTCAGCTTGCAAAAATATATACTGATATGGGAATGTACATAGGTATCGGCGGTGCATTGACTTTTAAAAATGCACGAAAACCCGTCGAAGTAGTTAAATCAATTCCTATGGACAGATTACTTTTGGAAACTGATTGCCCCTATATGACACCCGTCCCGTTCAGAGGACAGAGGAATAACTCGGCATACATAGAAAATGTTGTGCTGAAAATTTCAGAAATTACAAACATTTCCCCGGAGGAAATTGCAAATATAACATTATCAAATGCTAAAACACTTTTTGATTTTTAGGAGTTTTCAATATGGACGATTTCAGATTAAGACAGGTACACCTTGATTTTCACACCTCGCCTGCCATTGACGGTATAGGTGAAAAATTTGATAAAAAAGAATGGCAGGAAGCATTAAAATCCGGTCATGTAAATTCAATAACCGTGTTTTCAAAATGTCACCACGGTTATTCATATCACCCTACAAAGGTCAACGAAATGCATCCCGGTTTAAAATTCAATCTTTTAAAATCTCAGCTTGATGCCTGTGAGGAAATAGGGGTAAAAGCTCCCGTTTACATTTCCGCCGGCTTTGATGAAAAGGATGCTGTCGCTCACCCCGAATGGGTTAACCGCAGTAAAAACAATTATATGGACCCGGTTGATTATACTGTCCCCCAATACCATCTTTTGTGCTTTAATAACCCATATCTTGACAAACTCATCTCGGAAATTGAGGAGGTTATGACGGACTATAATCCCTGCGAAATTTTCCTTGATATTGTAGGCGAAAGAGTATGCTACTGTGATAATTGCCGGAGAGATATGGTAGCTGAGGGAATTGACATCGACGATGACGAAGCTGTTAAAAAATTCGGTCAGAGATTATATAGAAAATATCTTGACATGGTTGAAGCTGCTGTCAGAAAACATAATCCAAATACGCTGATTTTTCACAATTCCGGTCATATTATTAAGGGCAGACGGGATTTAATTGACACCATGGAACATTTGGAGCTTGAAAGCTTACCCACGGGAGGTTGGGGCTATGACCACTTCCCTATGTCCGCTTCCTATGCCAGAACCCAAAGAGAAAATTTCCTCGGTATGACAGGAAAATTCCATGAAACCTGGGGTGAATTCGGAGGCTTTAAACATCCCAACGCATTGAAATATGAAACCGCACTTTCGTTAGCATTAGGCGGTGGTTGTTCTGTTGGTGACCAAATGCATCCCAACGGTCAACTGAATAAATCTACTTTTAAACTTATAGGCGCAGGATATGCGGATGTTGAAAAAAAAGAACCCTGGTGTACAGATGTAAAACCGATTGTTGATATTGCAGTTTTAGCGGCTGAATGTATTGACGATAGACAAAATCATGCCGATATAGGTGTCAACAGAATGCTTCTTGAAATGGGCAGACTTTATGATTTCATAGACACGGATACAGATTTTTCAAAATACAGGCTTATAATTTTACCGGACGAATGGAATTGTATTGACAGTAAATTAAAAGGAAAGCTTGATAAATACCTTCAAAACGGCGGTAAGCTTCTGCTTTCCGGTAATTCCGGAGTAGTTGACGGTGAGTTTGTTTTTGATACAGGTATTAAATTTAAAGACAAAAATAAATTCCGTCCCACCTACTTTGTCCCCGGTTTTGAAACGGTAAACGGTGTTACGGAATATATAATGCGTGAAGAAAATTATTTATTTGAAAATATTGATGCCGAAATTTTTGCAGATGTACAAAACCCCTATTTTAACAGGACCGCAGAACATTTCTGCTCACATCA
>JAZUIT010000169.1:0-2550 GCA_045642385.1 Acutalibacteraceae bacterium | reverse complement strand
TTGGAACTTTTAATTGAAAGCGGATATTATGATGACACTTCAATTCTAACCGACTGCATAGAGCTTAAAAAATTGCTGATTTCTTCCATTAACACCGTCAAAGAAAACAAACAGTGATAACGGTGAGTCTGAACTTATAAGAATATATTACGGTTATTCTTTTTGATACTACTAAAACAGAATAAAACGGAGCTGTAATTTTGCTTTTACAGCTCCGTTTTTGCATTAATATTCCAACCGTTACCACAACCGGAAAATTAAAAAGCTTTAATTATATTGCTGTAAGCTGACTGTAATTCTTCTTTGTGCTTACTGTCTGTAACAGAGGAAATTAATTCCTCCATAATTGCGTTTAAATCGCCCATAGAGTGATTATTTTTCCAGTCAAGTAATTCCTCTGTAATTTCCTTACGGTAGATTGTAGGCGAACCGTAGAGGCTCTCATCAACACCGGGACGGTGGGGCAGGGGAATACTGTTTCCGTTATAGCGGTCAAGCATATTTTCAAGCTTTTCAGGAGTAAGCCATACGGTTTGAGCCGCACCCCTTTCCATATTATACGCTAAATATTCCTCACTGATAAGTCCGCCGGATGCTGTCAAAAGTCTATGACCGGCATAGCTCTCCATAGGTCCCTCATCAAAAATATTTATATTAAATTCGTAATCTTTGTTGTAAGGAATCGGAATTGTTTTATCATGAGCAGGCTGATAATTTATATGAGTTTTTTCAGCAGGCAGAACCTCATCAAATGCACAGTCAATTACCCTGTCGGTTGTGCGAGGTAAAAAGAAATTTACATCCTGAGGTAATGATTTGCCCGGCTTCGGATAAGTATATTTTTTGGTTATCTGGTCAATGGGAACCAGCGTGTCGGATGTATAGTGAGAAAGAATCAGGGGATTTGAATAACATTTTCCGTATCCTATCGGTGAAAGAGCCGTACAACGCTCTATATCATCCTTATCGCTGAAATTATTCGTAGATTCAAGAAACATTTTCGCAATACTTGCAACAATCGGGTATTTGAGCATTGTGTGACCTTTTTTAAATACTTCAATATCGGATGAACGACCCATTTTAAGTATTTCATTTATTTCATCGGGTGTATATTGTTCTCTGGATTTCTGATACATTTCAAAAGCCTTCGGGAAAAAATCGTGAAAGTTAAATGAAAGATTAGTAACGGGACTGTTTGCGACACAGCAGCATATACCGAGGTGAAGTCCGGACAGCATAAGTGCAGTATACCCGCCTGCACTTCCGCCTGTTACGGCAATTCTGTTTTTATCAAATTCAGGCATATTTCTCAATGTATAGAGTACAGCATTATTAAAAACAAAGTTGTTGTCGGTCAGTTGTTTATTGTAAAGCAGTTTAAAATTACAGGTGGATGCGGTTGCCCAGCCGTGCTTCAAGTACTGTTTTTGAATTTCGGAAGCTTTTGCCGTAATCGAATAGTGAGCTATGAAAACCAAAGGCATAGGTGCTTTCGGCTTTTTAGGGTAAACTATATGAATCGGTCTTGTATCAACGGTATTTTCCTTTGTTATGTATGAAATTTCAATTATCTTTTCAATATAATTTTCGGTACAATTTTCATTTTCCTCCAACTGCAAAGAAAACTTTTTTTCATCCATAGCTATTCCTCTTTCTGAATTTACATTAATCAACAGTAATTATATCACAATTAACGGAAAATTTCCAGCAAATTAAAATATATAAAAAATCAGCACCGGTTTTCACCGGTGCTGAAACTATATGGGCTTTTGTAAATTAATAGTATGTTACGATGCTGCCTCTGTTTGCAGTCTGTGTAATCTTTGCTTTACCGTTACAAACTGCCATAACAGCGGCTGCGTCAATTTCATCGAGGGCGCCGTCACAGGTAACATCTGCTGCGTAATACTCAGGTGAATCAGGTGCATACTCTGTTCCGACAGGCATTGTCCATGTGGTGAATGCGTTAATATTTGCGGCATCTAAAAGGTCAACATAACTGTCACCGTTTACATCACCGTAAATTATAACTGTGTAGAAATTGTAAGTGACATCGTTGTAGTTGACATCAATCTTTGTGCCTGTGCCGAGTCTGCCGTCAGCGGAGGATGGGGTAACAATAAGTGAACCGGGTGTTACTTTTGTAATTACTTTGGTTATGCTGTTTGTACCCTCGGTGATACCGTATGCAAAGTTTGTTGCTTCATCTATCTTCACTCGAGCACCCTTGGCATAAGTAAACTTAAATTCTTCCTCAGCATTATCAAGCTGATCAATTGCATTTTGAAGTTTTATGTAATAACCGTCAATCGTACTCTGTTCGCTAACGGGAATTTCACGGTTAACAAGTGTACCGGCAGAATATGCGCTGTAAAAACTTGACCATGAAGATGAAGAATAGTTAGATTTGTTGGGGATGATGAAGTCTTCGCAATACTTTATAAGTGAGTCGAGCTGAATGTAAGAACCGATTTTTTCAAGCTTTTTAAGCTTAATTTGTGCCTGGATAAGATAATGTCTTGCGGCATTAACCTTTGACTGCGGCATCAA
>JAZUIT010000168.1:0-2800 GCA_045642385.1 Acutalibacteraceae bacterium | reverse complement strand
TCCTTGGCACACAGAACGACATGGCTACGATCCGACTTCGTAAACAGTATTTGCTTTTACTGTACAGTTGCCGACAGCAAACCGTGATGCGTGTATAACCGTAAGACCGCTTGCCTTTGCACTTTCAATTTCTTCGGCTGTGGCTGCTCTTTCAACAGCAGTTTTTGTAAGAGATAAAGCATCATTCATCGCTTCTGAACGCTCTGCTCCTGCCGCCGCTTCAAGCTCTGCAATAGCCTTGGATTTTAATTCTTCCAATTCGTTACTTACAATTTTCACATAAGAACATTCCGTACAGATGTATATTGTTGCATTACCGGCTTTTATGCCTTCACCGAATGTATGCTCACCCAAGCCTTTTGCAATATCGCTGTGTCCGCAGATTGAGGGATACCAGTGCATATACTCATTGTAGCTGTACTTTGTCGCAAAGGTATGCTCGTGAATTACATGAGTATAAACCGCATTTACGGTAATTCCGCCGGCTGTAAGCTCATAGTTGTTCCATTTTGCCGTATAGCCTTCCTTGTCCGGTATCACAGGCGGAGTGATTGATTTTGTTTCAACAGTATAAGGAATTTCTTCAACAACTTCACCGTCAGCCACAAATTTTGCAATATATATCTCGGGTACATACTCTGCATTGACCGTTATTCCGCCGGCTTTGATTGTATAATACTCCCAGGAGGCAATATATCCCTCTTTTTTAGGGATTTCCGGCGGTGTAATTGTTTCGGTTTCAAGAGTATAACTGTCAGTTTTGATAACCTTGCCGTCTGCAACAAACTTTATAATATAATTAACCGGAGTGTAAACCGCAGTGAATTCCAAATCCTCGTCAGGCATAATCTTGGGAACAGACGGTGTCCAGTTTACAAAACGGTAACCTTCCTTTTCGGGAGCATCGGGAATTTTAATATCATAGCCGTATATGTGGCTTGTTTCTTTATATGTGTTATTATCGGCTATCCATTTTATGATGTGACTGCTTTTCCTGAATATTGCGGTAACAGTAACATCGAAATCAGGCATAGTAAAGCTGTTACCGTAAACCGGCACATAAGGCGAAACTATCCAACTTTCAAGCTCATAACCGGTATCGGGTTGAGCAATAAGATTTACAATTTCCCCCGCACCTGCATTCGTACGGGAAACGGATGCAACACCGTTTTGAATGGATTTATCAACCGTAACGGAGTTAACATATTTTACGTCGTGACTGCCCTGAGTGAGATAAGGATAAACCCACATATCATTAAAGTGATATTTATACGGGTAAACATTTCCGTCAATAATAAGTGTTTTTCCCTTAGGATTACTTATGGGGAATTTTACAACATCTTTACCGTCATAACGATATGAACTTTCGTTATCGTATGTCATATCAACAGATGCATTGGGTGATATCCTGACCATTGAGCTGTCAAAATAATCCCCATAATATGCACCTATACCGTTGGGACAACCGGTTCCCGCAACAGCGGTTATCACACCGGAATTTATTTTAAAATCAGTGTCAAATCCTGTACCCGTCATCTTGGGCATAGCAGAACCGATAGCAGGATAAAAGCTACCGCCCTGAGCATAAATATTACCGCCGTTTATTGTCAATCCCTGCATTCCGCCGTCTTTTCCGCCGCCGATACCTGCACCGTTTATACCGCCGAAAGCATAAATGTTACCGGAATTAATTGTTATCCGTCCAGTACTCATATTTATACCTGCACCGATACCTGCGGCATTTGCACCGCCATAGGCTTTCAATGTACCTTTTCCGTCAATTGTAAGAATACCTAAGTAATCATCCTTTTGAAGTCCTGCGGAACCGTCAAAACCTTTTAAGATATTTTCACTGCCGTTAGCAAGAGTGATTTTTACTACTGAATTTTCACCGTCTTTAATTTCGAGTGCGGCAGAGTCACCCTTGATATTTACACCGTCAAGAGTGAGATTAACATTCAGATTTTCTTCAATAACAATACTTCCCGATACTTCAGCGAATGGGTCAAAGTTTCTTATTGTATAATCGCCGCTTTGAGTAATTGTAAGCTTACAGCTTCCCGCTGATTCGGCAATAACACCGTCCAAATCCGTACCGGTAATAACAAACGAATCGTATCTTACTATACTTACTGTTTGTCCGCACCGTGAGCAGACATTATCACCAAAATGATTGTCAATTTTGTGTCCGGATGCCGGAACAACTGCACCGCTTGAACCGACATAACCGCAGATTGTACAAACTCTCCTTCCTCTTGTACCGCTTTTTTCGCAGGTGGATTCAATATCATCGGTTACATATTTATGAATATGGTCGGCTTCCCATACGGCATACAATTCTTTACGGTCATTAACCGTTGATGTTCCGCAATCCGGAGTTTGTGAGCTTGAAATAATACCCCAGCCAGCAAATTTCATACCATCCGGTGCGTTAAACGGGCATTTAATATCACTGCACAGCCTATTTGACGGCTGTGCGGTAATATAGTTTTCTCCGCATCCGTCATTTTTATGAAGTTTTATTATTTTGTCACCGAACCAACCGCCGTGCCATTTTTCGGTGAGGTCACCTGTTTCCATATCCTCAGGCACTTCGAGGTAACAGGGATAATCCTCGCTCCCAACCCCGACAAAGGCATCATCCGCTATGGTTTCGGGAATACCGTGTAAAATAATTTTATTAAATGAAACGGGATTTCCGAAAAAATTATTCCTGATTTCCTTTGTATCCTTTGGAAATTCATAGGTTGACAAATCAGTTACGACAACCGCACCGTAGTGTTTTTCAAGCGTAACCGTC
>JAZUIT010000167.1:0-5157 GCA_045642385.1 Acutalibacteraceae bacterium | reverse complement strand
ATTGTGTGTTATACTTGTGGCAACATATTGGCAACAAAAATTTGGATAGGCCAAGTTTTTGGGATAATACAGATAATGCAAATTTCCTGAGATAAATTTTATTAACAAAATTGTTAGATTAAAAAATTACATATCGGGAGTGATTTTACTTTGCAAAATCAACTATAAACTATAAGTTATAAGTTAATAATTTTTATTAGATGTGGTTTTAATTATCCAAAATATAAAGAGGTTGTGACGAAACAGCAAAGCGTCACAACCTCTAACTATTTGAAAATATTACAGCTTATCTACCCATTCAGCCATATTGCCCTTGTGGAACACGAGAGGCGAAAGTGCAATAACTCTTGTTCCGCCGTCATCGGCTTCAATGGTTTTGAAAGTTTTACCTTCCATTGTATAAGTGCTGCCAACCTTACCGTCATACTCGCCCTTAAAAGCAGCCATTGACGCTGCACCTGCGGCGGCACCAAGCTCAACAACATCCCACAGTACCATATAAGGACATACAAAATCAAAAGCGTTGTCACTTGCAGAAGCAGGCATAAAGCTCTGCATTTCGTGCGGCAAGCCAAGACCTGTGACCTTTATCTTGCTTGCAGAGGATTTAAGCACCTGACCTGCGGCGGCAAGACCTACTGTTGTGGGTGAAACAATAACATCAACTTTATTTTCCGCAACAAAAGCATTTGCCTGAGTTGTTGCTTCTGTCGGAACATCATTACCGTATTTTATATCAAGCTCGCTGTTGACTTTTCCCTTGTAAACATCCTTTTTGAGTTCATTTTTCATACAGGCAATCCACTGATTTTGTGCCGTGGTATCTATCGCAGACGAAAGAACTCCGATTTTAAGCTCTTTTCCGTTATATTCTTTCATAGCTTTCTGTACTGCCGCTTCAAGGTTTCCGTCTTCGGGATAATCAATACCGAGAGCTATCAAAACTCCCGCCTGTACAAGTGCGGAACCGATATCCTGTCTGTCGCAGTCGCTGACATGAGTTGTTCTGAAATCAGGAGAAACAACATTATCGGTGGAAACTATCTTAATTCCGGCTTCCTTTGCCCGTCTGAAAACTTCTTCGTATCCTGTATCTCCACAGGGTGAAATTGTAATTGAAGCAACCTGCTGTGTAATCAAAGTATCGAGCATTTCAACCTGTGCAGCAACTGTGGGTTCGCTGGGGCTTTTGAATACAGCCTTTCCGCCTGCCTGTTCAACCACACGCTTGAAACCGTCAAACATTTGCGTACCGTAAGAATTTCCTGTGTTCTTGAACATAAAAATGTGTGCTCCCGTCAGGCTTTCGGTGTTGACAGTCGTACCGCAAGCCGTAAACACACAAAGACACAAAACGCAAGCCATAAGAATTGATAAAACCTTTTTCATTATAACTCCTCCTTAATTTTCGTTTGTTTTGATTTTACCTTTTTGTTTTTGTCGGCAAATTCATTTTTCAGATTAGGTAAGATTACTGCAACAAGAAGAATTATGCCGATAATAATTTTCTGAATATTTGAATGGACTCCAAGCAAATCAAGAGTTTTTGAAAGGAATGCCATAATGAATACCGATATTACCGGACCGTAAGCCTTACCCTTTCCACCGTTAGTAGAAATGCCGCCGAATACCGCTATCGCAATAACAAGAAGCTCGTTGCCGGTTCCCATGCTTGAACTAATTCCTCCGAGTCTTCCGGCAAAAAGAATACCGGACAATGCGGAGGTTGCACCCATAATTGAAAATACTGCAATTTTTACCCGTCTGACATTTATTCCCGAATACTCAGCCGTTGTGGAATTATTTCCGATTATATACAGCTCTCGACCGAATTTTCTTCTGTGCAAAACTACTGCGAAAATTGCTGCCGCCACTATAAAGCATATAAGAGAATACGGAACTACTCCGCCGAAATCCTGCCACGAAAGAGCAGAAAACCATGACGGGAATGTTTTTAATGTGTTGACATCAAGTACAATCTGCACAATACCCCTGAAAAGCATTGAAGTACCTATGGTGGCAATTACCGACGGTATTTTGAGCACAGCAACAAGTATTCCGTTAAACAATCCGCACAGAGTCCCTGCCGCCACACCCCCTGCAACCGTCAGAACATCCGGTAATCCGCTTTGGTGCATAAGTCCCATAACCATACAGCTGAAAATCATAATTGAAGCGACCGAAATATCAATTTCACCTATCATCAGCACAAACACCATACCGAGAGCCATAAAGGAAACATCCATACCGGATTTGATAATTGACTGTATTGTGCCGTGTGCAAAATACAAATCGGGCTTTAATATCATTAATGCTACATTGATAAAAATAAGAATGTAAATTAAAATCATTTCCCACGATACAAGGAATTTTGACAGACTGAACTTTTCTTTCACTCTTAAATCATTGGGAGAACTCATATCAATCTCCCCCTTTCAATAAGCATACGCTTATTAGCAAGCTTGCCGTTTATGATATTTATAACAACCGCAACAATAATTATTCCGCCTTGCAAGGCATTCTGCCATACGCTGAAACCCGGTAGCAAGCTCAAAAGATATGTTGCAATACTTAATACAATAACAGATAATGTTATACCGTCAATGCGTCCCCTGCCGCCCGTTATGCTTACGCCGCCGAGGATGCATATTGCTATGGCGGTCATTTCATATCCGCTTCCGATATCGGAGTTTATCATAGCATAATTTGAGGAATAAAGCACACCGGCAAGACCTGCACAGGCGCCGCAGAGAACATAAGCCATCAGCTTTATTTTTGCAGTATTTATACCGGAAATCATTGCCGATTCTTCATTTGAACCTACGGCATAAAGTCTTCTGCCCGGTTTTGTAATGCCAAGGAAAACTCCTGCAACAATAAACAGTATGACAGTCCATATAACTATGGCATTAAAACCTAAAAACTTTTTCTGTGCGATATTCATAAACTCTTTTGTAAACAGATGAGGAAACGCCCACTCGCCGTTGCTGATTACATAGGCGAGACCCCTGTATATATACATTGTGCCGAGGGTTACAATCATCGGTACAATTTTTAATTTTCCTACTAAGTATCCGTTAATAAAGCCACAGACACAGCCAATCAAAATACCGAAAATGACAAACAAGAATGAGGGAATTTTCGGGAATGCAATCATAAGCTCAGTAACGGATATTCCACTGACCGCAAGTATTGCACCCACCGAAATATCAATACCTCCGGTTATAAGGGTTAAGGATACACCCACCGCAAGAACAGCATAAACAGCATTGTTTGTGAGCATTGCGGATATTGAATCGAAGCTGTAAAAAGCAGGGGTCAGAAGCTTTGCGGCAACAAGTAAAAGTATAAGTGCCGCCACCAGTCCAAGCTCCCTGTAATTCATTATTTTTCGGAGAAAACCGTTATTTTTCTTCATTTTTCGTTTCCTCCTTTTCATTGTTCAATGACAAAGAAGCCGCAAGAATTTTTTCCTGAGTTGCATCCTTAATATCAAACTCAGCGGCTATTCGACCTGTTTTCATAACAACTACTCTGTCTGCCATTCCGAGAACCTCCGGCATTTCAGAGGACACTAAAATAATTGCATATCCTTTTTGTGCAAGCTCGTTTACAGTTTCGTAAACCGAATTTTTTGCTCCGACATCAATACCCTTTGTCGGCTCATCAAGGATAAGCACCTTTAAGTCGCAGTTCATCAGTTTGGCAAAAACCACCTTTTGCTGATTACCGCCGGATAAAAATGACGGAACAACGCCGATATTTGCGGCTTTAAGACGAAGCTTTTCACCAAGCTCTGTCGCCTTTTCTTTTTCTGCATTTTCGGATATTATTCCGAACTTTGAAAACTTTTCAATCACCGGCGCAGATATATTTTTAAAGATAGGAAGCTCCAAAATCAGTCCCTGTGTAAGTCTGTCTTCCGGTAAAAGTCCGATACCGAGTTTTAATGCCTCGGAGGGTGAATTAATCTTAACCTCTTTGCCTTCAAGGAAAATATTTCCCTTGTCAGGCTTCATTATTCCGAAAATTGTCTGACAGACCTCGGTTCTTCCTGCACCTACAAGACCCGTGAGAGCTAAAACTTCTCCTTTATTAACATTGAAAGATATATCCTTAAAATATCCTTCTTTGGAAAGTCCATCCACACGGAAAACTTCTTCACCGGGTGTTGCAGTTTTTTCGGGATAAAGATTATCAAGTGTACGGCCAACCATAGCCTGAATAAGTTTATCGTTTGATATTTCGTCAATGTCCCAGCTACCGATGTATTCGGAATCCCTGAGAACGGTTATCCGTGAAGCAAGCCTGTACATATCCTCAAATTTATGAGTAATAAATATCATTGAAACTCCGTCTTCACGAAGCTTGTCCACAATGTTATAAAGCTTTTCACATTCATAGTGAGTCAGAGAAGCTGTCGGTTCATCAAGAATAAGTATTTTTGCATTCTGTGAAAGCGCCTTTGCAATCTCTACTAATTGCTGCTGTGCCGCACTCAAAGAAGACATGGGTTGAGTAACATCAATATCATCGGAAAACGGAGCTATATACTCGTGTGCAAGTCTGTTCATTTCACGGCGGTTATAAGTCCCGAATTTCGTCAAAATTTCCTGCCCCATAAATATGTTTTCAGTTACAGATAAATCAGGAAATGCCGTGGGATGCTGATATATTGCGGCAATACCCATTTTCTGTGATTCCGATGTATTTGCGGGAGAAATCTCTTTACCATTAAGAAATATCTGTCCGCCATCAGGACGGAAAACACCTGTAATTATTTTTATAAAGGTAGATTTTCCGGCACCGTTTTCCCCCATCAGTGCATGAACTTCGCCTTTTTTCAACTTGAAATTCACATTGCTGAGAGCTTTTACACTGCCGAAATTCTTATAGATGTTTTTTAATTCCAGTATATACTCGCTCAATTTCTTCGCCTTTCATATATCTTTATAAATTTTCTGTTATACAGGTTTGCAAAAGCATTAACTGCATAACATCCTTACAGACTAATGTAGATATTGTACATCATTTTGTAAATAAAATCAACTAATATTCGTATAAAAACCTGTTGACTGAAAATAAACAAGCAGATTACTGATTACATTCGCTATTTTCATTTTAAATGCCCAATATAAAACCCGTCTCATAAAACTC
>JAZUIT010000166.1:0-9559 GCA_045642385.1 Acutalibacteraceae bacterium | reverse complement strand
AAAGCTTCAGATACTCCCGATGATTGATCGTACCCTGCGATAAGGCAGTTGCCATACGGCGCGGGGAACCGGCGACGCTGTTTTTCCAGTGCGTGTAGAAGAGTTTGTCTTTGCAGACTGCGATGGATTCCGCCAGAGTGGGGTAAGTGCCTTCCTTGAAATAAACAGAATTGCCGTAGTCGAGATTGATGCCGAAATTTTTGCGGATGTACAAAACCCCTATTTTAACAGGACCGCAGAACATTTCTGCTCACATCAGCACGCACCTAATGACAGCAGTAAATCCTATCCTGCCGTTGCAATAAAGAATAATATCGCATACATCGGCTGGGATATTTTCTCAGGCTACTCACTTTACGGTGATTTCCACAAAAAGGAAATTGTTGATTTCGTTCTCAACAAGCTTATGAATAATGATTATACCGTCGAAACTACACTTCCCGACAGAGGAATTGTTACGGTTATGCAACAGGACAATAGAAAAATCGTTCATCTTCTCTTTGCACACACCACAAACCGCGGAAGAAATACGGAAGTAATTGAGGATTTAATCCCCCTGTACAATATTAATGTCGAACTTAAATGCGATAAGCCCAAGTCAGTAAAGCTTGTTCCCGAAAATCAGGAAATTAATTTCACTTATGAAAACGGAAAAGTTAAATTCACAGTACCAAAAGTATTTTGTCATCAGATGATAGCAGTGGAATAACCGCCGTATAAGCTATAAAATCCGCTTTCGGAGAACAAACCTACACAGATAATAACCTCTTAATTAAAAGAACTCGTAAGCGCCGTTGATTTTTTTCGGAAATGCTCTGAAAAAATCTTCGGCATTTTTATTTATCTTTACGCCGTCGGCATAACACAGGGTATCTTTATCAATATGATTATAACCGTACATTATCTGCACCATTGATGCCGCAGATATTTCTATGTTACAGTCAGATGTATCGTCAAGCTGTTTTACTTTACATCCATTGTTGCCGTATTCAACATTATATACACCTGCAACATTCGGTAGATAATCATTTATTTTAACTGTAAAGCTCCCGTCTTGACAGGGATATTTGCATTTTTCGAGCATAGTTTTTGTGTCTAAAATTCTTGCCGAAATATCCGGAACAATTCTATATTTTGTATGCATATAATGTCTTAAAACATAATCAACTTCCGGTATCGGTGCAATATTATGCAAAGTAACCGTTTCCAATTCACCGTCATACATACGCAAAAAACCTAAAATATCAATTAGTGCCTGTTTATCAAGAAATCCCAGTTCATAAACAAGAAGTTCATCACTTTCCATTTTGTTAAATCCGTTAAAATGCTTCTTCGGTGAATACACAACATAGCCATGTATCTCATCATTACGCATTAATACATAAGTCATCATGATACCGCTACGGAAAAATAAATCTGTTTTGCCGTCAAAAAATTTTCCTGAAGTTCTGTACATCATTGTATTTCTGTTCTTTGCAAATTTTTCAAAAAACACGAGAAATTTATCCAGCATACTGTCATCATAAGGTACCAAATCAGGAAATCTCGGCAAAAAGTCCAAAGCGGTAATCGGAAATTCAGCCTCAATTATATCAGCAACTCTTTCATATCCCATTTTTCTGTAATACGAAAAAGAAAACGGGTGCAACAAACTGACAGCCGCACCAAATTCGGATGCTCTCGGCAATATTTCTTCAAAAGTTTTACGCACACATCCGTTTCTTCTGTACTGGGGCGGAGTTCTGACTCCTCCCCATGCCATTGTTTTAATAAACTCACCGTTATACATTGTGTCACACAGTATCATAGTAGAATGGGACATACTTATTTTTTCATCGTCTGAAAACCAGTCAAAACGGTAAACCTTTTCTTCCGGTGAGTCTGAAAGCAAATTTTCTTTAAAAATCATAACTGTTTATTCCTTTTTTAATTTAAAATTTTAATTCTTTTTTGCTCTTAAAAAATATGTAATTCTTAAATTTGTACAGCCGTAGGGTACCAATCTTGTGGGGACTGCTTCCCCTTCCGTGTCGGCAGTCTGACCGTAAAACTCAACATTTTTCTGCATAGCCTGTCTGTAAATATACGGGGATAATTTCATAGGTACATACAATTCAACCTGAGGATTTTCCCAAACATAGCCACCCTCATTTTCTTTTACCTTGACAGAATTTATATCCAAATCCTCATCCGCAACCATTGCCCATGGTTCTCTGAATCTCTCGACATTTTCTAAATCAGCTTCAATCTCAAACCAGCTCCAATCTTCCGGTAACGGGGTTCTGGGTTCACCGGGATACGGCGTCCATTTTTCAGGAAGAGGCAAAGAGTAAACTAACGGTCCTCTCGAATACATAATGGGGAATTTTGAGGACATATCACTGTCGTCTATCCTTTCGGCTTTAACAGTCATCGGGAATATTATTTCAAGCTTATCACCGGAAATAATATCCGTATCAATGAGATAAAAACCGCTTTCCTGTTTTTTTATCGAAATACTTTTTCCGTTTTGTTTTATTGTAGGATTACTGCACCAACCGGGTATTCTTAAATATATTCTCTTGCCTGTATTTTCCATAACATCAATATTGATTTTATCCCTGAACGGATACTGTGTATCTATTTTCAGTGACAAGCCGTTATACTTTACAAAAGCAGGACCGTAGCACAAAAAGTAAACATCATCACTATTATCTGTAAAGCACATTGACCTTAAAAATTCCGGCATAGTTCTCACCGACTGAGCAGGACAACAAGCCACATGATAATTTGGTGCATAGACTTCATCGCTTATATTAGCGCCATATGTTGAGCTGTTTTTAGTAGCCTTGTGCTGATTGGGTGATGACATATAAGCTATTGCTCTTTCATCCTTTTTCCTTGCCCCCTGAGAACCGTTAAAGGCACATTTTTCCAGTAAATCACCGTATTTTACGCTGCCGGTAACCATTGTCATCCAGGAATAAGTATGGTTAAAGGTCGAAAAATTACAGTATTCCGTTTCCGAAACGGAGCTTACGGGGCTTAAAAACTCAGCATTTGAGCAGGGACCCCCTGTGGGTTGAAGAATCTTTTCCAAGCCTTTGTCAAGAAATCTGACAGAGGCATTTTTCAATCTTTCGTCACCTGTTGCGCAGTAAACTATTGCCGGATGTTTAACATCCTCGCCCCAGGCAACTGTGTGCATAGAATTATATATTATTTCCTCTGTAAGGAATTGAGAAACCTTATTTTTCCACTTTGAATTATCTTCAAGCCAATTCAGCCAATCTTCGCAGAACTCAACTAACTTTTTATCGCCGGTCAAGGCATAAACGCAAATCATAGATTCAATCAGGGTTGAACCCACATACTCTGTTTTATTGTCCTTCCAGTTATCACAAAACCATAAAAGACCCTTGTATACTGCATTTAAAACATCTTCCCTGCCTGTTGCATCGTAATATGAAAGCATTGCACGGTAACACCAGTTTGCACCCCAGGCATTATAATCTGCATTCCTGTTCGTATCGGCAGGATAGCCTCCCAAATAACCGTCAGCCTCCTGATGTTTAATTACGCCGTTCACCCATTTTTCAGCCTTTTTCTTCAAGTCCTCATCATTGAGTGTAAAAGCCAGCTCCACAAGACCTGTCCAATATGTACCGGAAATTTCACTTGACCAGCCTGCCGCAAAGGTTTTATTGGGATGCTCAAAGCAGGAATAATTAATAAAAGTATTTGCAATCATTTTCGGTTCAAGCTCGTCCAAATGTCCGCCCATACCGTTTTTACTTCTTATAAGCTGGTCACGAAGCCAGCCCTCAGCGGTAACCGATCCCAAAGGCAACCGCGAAAGCTTATTATACATTTTAACTTTTGATGTTTTGTTTTTGATATTCATAAAAATCTCCTATTCAAAATTCATTTATAAAACCGGAATAATACTGAAATTATGTACACTTTCAAAATTTTTAAAATAATCTACAAAATCTTCAACACTTATATCCGGAGGAATTTTTAATTTTACAGAGTAGTTTTTGACATTACCGTCATTTGTTTCAACTTTGATTTCATCAATTTGTGCTTTCCAAGACTCAATTTTGTTGAAAAAATCGGATTGAAACTCAGTATCATCAACAACAGAGAATTGCAAATTGTAAATCACCATTGCATCTCCGCCGATTTGAAATTTATGCATAAAAAACTGCAAAACTGCAATAATTACAGTCACAAAAAGTCCGATAGGATACATACCGGCACCTATTGCAAGACCTATGCCTGCTGTTGCCCAGATACCTGCTGCCGTTGTAAGACCTTTGATTGAGCTTCCGTTTTTAAAGATAACACCTGCTCCTAAGAAGCTTATACCGCTGATAACCTGTGCCGCAATACGTGCAGGGTCGGCACCCCTTATACCGTTAAACAATGTACCGGATGAATTTGTTAAATCAACAAAAGCATACTTTGAAACAATCATCATGGTTGCGGCGGCACAACACACAATAATATGTGTTCTTATTCCTGCTTCTTTAAACCTTTTTGTCCTTTCAAAGCCAATCAAGGCACCGCAAAAGCAAGCAACAAGCACTCTTATGAAAAATTCTAAGCATTGCACCATTGAAAACTGGTTAGTAAAATATTCTACCAATGTCATAAAAGCATAACTCCTTAAATATATTCAAACATAAAGAAAGGCAAAGCTTTCATTTTGCCTTTCTTTATTTTAAAAAACTATCAGTATGTCATCTCAGCACGGTCAGAATATACAGTCCTGATATTTCCGCTATTATCAATATATACAACATAGCCAACAGCATAATATGTCCTGCCCTTCGTTGCAGTAACCGTAACACGATACTGACCGTCATTCGTCGGTGTAGCTGTTTTTCCGAGCTTGATTTCGGAATAAACGGAGGCATTTTCAAGTGTGAGTAAATTTGCATACTCTCCGTTCACTGTCATAAGCATACCGGACTCAATAACCCTGTAACTATCGTCAACTGACCTTGTTGATACAAATGAAAGCTTATTATTCTGTCCCACAATTTCATTAACAACAACAGTCGGTGTTTTTTCGACAACTGCATCTGTATAAATTGCCGTAACAGTCATATCTCCGATTACGCAGAAGCCAAATTCTTCACTGAGTGAAGCAAAGGTTTTTCCGTTATCAAATGACCAGCCGGCAAACACTTTTCCGTCAGGAACAGCATTTTTATCAGCTTTAATCAAAACATAATCATTATACTTTACATTTGTCGGATTAATACCGTTAATTACTATTCCGCCGATTATTTCAATATTATATGAAACTTCGTTCTTTTTATAGACGGCATTTACGGTCATATCATCGGTAATCTCAGTAAAATCTCTGTCCCATTTTTCAAATGTATAACCGGAAATATGTGAAGCCGACATATCCGGTGCTGTTGCCGATGAACCGGCTTTTATTTCCTGAACAGAAAGCACCACACCGTTAAAATCCTTGAAAATAACAATCTTTACATTATTATCTGAACGAACAAACAACGCAGTAAGATTAACATCGGAGACTACATTGAAACTATATACTTCATTTTCTGAAACAATCTTTTTGCTCTTTGCATCCTGCCATCCTATAAATCTTGCGCTTTTTGATGCCGTTGCCGTCAATTTGACAATATCACCGTTATTCAAAACCCTATTAATTGTATTTGTTGTAGGCGTTTCATCACAGAACTTGATGCTGCCGTTACCGCTTATATCAACCGAAAGATTGTATTTAGCGGTTGACGGTGTCCACTTGGGATACACGGTAGTATCTTTAAGAAGTAAGCCAAAGCAATAAGGCTTCGTTAAAGCTTCGTCTTCATAAAAACCGTCAAAGCTGTAACCGTTTCTGACCGGGATATATGACGAAAATCCGGTTAAATCGTCACCGTAGCTACCAGAATAAGTAATACTCTGAGAAGCAAGCTGTGTATCTACAATAGTGAAAGTAAACTGCTCAGGATTAGCTATCATATTGTTAAACCGTCTTTGAAGCTCGTTAAAATCACTTTTAATTACATCATTTTTTGAGGCTTTAAGACTGTTTGACATAATTTCCGAATATTTAGTGACAAATTCATAACGGTATGAAAGCTGTAATTTTGTTGTATCAAGATAATTGCCGTTGCTATCATAAGGAATTTTTCCGAGATACATATCCCATAATCTGTTAACTTCCGAATAATCACCCGCACGCTCGGATTTTTCAACATCCATATTCATTTCGTGCAGCATAAACACTATTTCCTGAATCTGTTCGCTGGGCGGGTCAAATTTACTGTCCCAATAAATATTATATGCATCCGTGAAATAATCCTTAACTTCATCAATAAGATTTTCATCGAACAAAGGCTTTCCTATTTCAGAATCCGAACCGGCAGTAACCTTTTTAAACTCATAATCATCGGGATTTTGAGGAATCTCATCAAATGAATAATCGGCAAATGTTCCGAAGAAATACTCTATTTCTTTCCTTATATCTCCCTTTGAATACTTTTCGGCAAGCTCCAAAGCATTGATAGCTTTTTTCATTTCATAACAAAGCTTGTCGAGATATCCCTGATCATAATACAATCTCGAACCGTTTGCATCAATATTATTTTTAACATTTTCAACGGCATTCCATTTTTCTATCTTGAAGCTGTCAAATGAATACTCGCCGGCTTTTGAGCGTTTAATGAGATTGCCTTGTTCATCATATAACTCCAAAATTGCTCCGCCTTCGAATTGGTATTTGCCGGATTTCCATACCAAATCACTTTCATTTTCACCGTCACGGCACAGACAATCTATCGCACCCGCTTTCACGCTTTCAAAAATATCTTTCCACGCATTCATTTTGGTATAATCCGCGGAATTATATACAGCACCTTTTACTGAACTTTCAATAGCATTTGCAGCATTGATAATTGCATCCTTCTTAACACAATCCAGCATAATAAACTTCAAACCGTCAAACGGAGTGAAGCAATCCATTGCCATTGCATAAGCCTCGTTAAGTGCGGATATTGACGCATCTGACAGGAAATATCTGCTGTTTATACCGTCACGCCTGTCTTCTGTGAAATAGTTTGTTGATTCTGCGAAAGCTAAACCGTCACCTTCGTCATTGATGTGGCAAAAATCTACCGAGGTAAACACTATTCCTCCGTCAGTTTCGTACTGTTCGGAATTAAAGCTGCTGACAATTCCCGAAATTTTTAATGTACTGACAGCATCAGACAAATCATCCATTTTCCAGCCGCAATAAATGTCCCAATTCTCATCAGGATAATTAGTCAAACTACCCGTCAATTTTTCGTAATAATAAGTATTTGAATCTTCGTCAAATATTTTTCTGTACCAAGGCTCTTCCAATAAAGTAAAGCCGTTGTTTTCCATATCTTCAATATAGCTGTCAGCAATACTGAATTTTTCTAAATCGGCTGCCGACAATGTGGCGCCTGCATTACCTACAAGAGCCTCAACCCTGTCATTTTCATTATCCGAACCTATATTATAATGTATAGTAACAGATGTTTTCCAAATAGCAAGAATAGTAACCGTAATCGAACCATCACCGTAATCACCGACAATTAACCCGTTTACTGAATCAATCGGCTGATAAGCTTCCTCTGAATAAGAGCCTACTCCGTATTCCCATCCACCGAAAGTTTTTTTGTTATCAGCTAACAAACCGGTACCCGGAGTGGGAACAGGCGCTATATAGTCACCGTAATCGGCATAGAAGTAATATTTGCCACCTTCATGCTTAATTTTAAGATCACTGAAGCTTGAAGCCCAATTTTGAAGAATTGACAATGTATTCCCTGTATCCTCTGCTCCGTTAAAATCGAATTCAAACTTGTAAGACTTTTTCTGCCATTTAGCTTCAAAAATAACATCTTCGCCGACATTTTCCGGAGTATACAAATCAATTTTGTCACCTTCACCGTCTTTATACCAGCCTTGGAAAATATATCCTTCTAATTCATAATTATTGTCAAGTTCAAGCGGTATATCAAAATCAAGGTATTCGGTCCATGTCATTTTTGTCACAGAAGAATCACCGTGCTTTATATCTGTGTATGAAGCACCGCTTCCCGGTATACCCGGTGCGTTGATATTGTATGTAACCCTGAAATAATTCAACGCCCAATGAGCATACAGCGTTTTACTTATAACATATATGGTTTTACCGTTATCAGCTTTGGTAATCACAAGCTCACTGATATTCTCTTCACCGGTAAACAGATCACTGTACTTATAGGAAGCTTCGGGTTCCGCACTAAAACGCTGTTCACCTTCTGTACCGCAATTTTCGGCTGTTGACCAGTGCAAAAGCTTATAGTAGTTATTAAGCTTATCTGCTCCTATTTTTTTTATATGGTAATACTCGGGAAGTTGAAGAAAAACAACCGGCATACTTCCGTCTTCATCCCAGTTTGACTCAGACACATAGGATTCGATATACGACGGATATTCATAAGGGTAATAATATTCACGAGCATCAGGATCATTATTCAGAACAGACTCAATATTTATCTCAAATGAAACCCGGTACAGAATGTCACTTTCGTTCCATACTAACTCAAGCTTTAAAACATGGTCAGAATTATCACTATGTAAATATTCAAGTATATCATCATTAATTTGATATCCGACATTTTTATCAATCGGCGTTGAAACTACTTCGCCTACTTTCAATATCCAACTTTCTGTGGGTGTAAGATATTTACCCCTTTTTACATACTCGTTGCCGCCAGCAATAAATCCACTAAGATCGGGCCATTGAATCGTATTTTTAGATAATGTGTTATATGTATATGTTACCGAACCGTTCGTTGCAACAGTAACATCAGCATATACATTAAGCTTCTTACTGTCAATTCTATCCGCCTTGTCATTATAATGAAATTCAACATTAATTTTTAAATTTTTTATGGCTTGGCGTAAAGCTTTGCAAGCATTATCAATAACATTCTGAGATACACCGCCCTTTAAATAGTTTTCTGCGTTAGTCAGTGCAGTTTGATAATCACTCCAGCCGGCAGAATAAGCAGCCTGTTTTCTGTTAAGATTCATTTCAGAATTATACAGTCCCCAAAGAGCAGAGGTATCAACAGCTACATATTGAATACTGAATTTAATTTGTGAATACAACTCAGTTTTATTCGCAAGATTATAATGGGATGCAGTGGCGTGAAATTGGGCAGCGTAACTAATTGTTCTATCCTGCTGATAAACAAGATTCGTCGTAGTTCTACCGGAATCAGAGCTCCAAAATCCATATTTATCTAACTTGGGATCTACATAATCTTCTGTCATTGCCGGCGCTGCAAAAACACCAGTCGGTGAATCGGGATCAACCATACTAAACTCGAAACCGCCTCTGTTATCCGTAGTATAGTCTTGATAGTCGTCATCATCTAATTCGTAAAAATTCTTAATTAAGTCAAGTAGATCATTTGGACTCTTAGCTTTATTTCTTTTAACAGAAATCGTCAAATCGGTTTTATTATTCTCACCTAATTCGACTTCTTTTTTGCCGTTAATAGGATTTGTATCA
>JAZUIT010000165.1:0-2964 GCA_045642385.1 Acutalibacteraceae bacterium | reverse complement strand
AAATGAGGCTTGCTCTTCCGGCTGCGGCTCATTCTTACATACCTTTGCAAGTGCTTTGGGATATACCTCCGAGGAATTTGCGGTAAAGGGACTGCTTGCGAAAAATCCCGTTGACTTGGGTTCACGCTGTACCGTGTTTATGAATTCTTCCGTTAAACAGGCTCAGAAAGACGGTGTAAGCGTAAACGATATTTCAGCCGGCTTGTCTATGAGTGTTGTAAAAAATGCTATATATAAGGTAATCCGTGTGGCAAGTGCCGCAGAGCTTGGTGAAAATATCGTTGTTCAGGGAGGTACATTCTTAAATGATGCGGTGCTCAGAGCATTTGAAATGGAAATAGGCAGGAATGTTGCCCGTCCGAATATTGCAGGACTTATGGGTGCTTACGGTGCGGCAATATATGCAAAGAAAATTTCTAAGGGTGAAAGCACAATTCTTGATTTAAAAGCATTAGAAAACTTTGAACACAAGGTAAAGGTTGTTCAGTGCGGACTGTGTAACAATAACTGCCGACTTACCGTAAATGAATTTGACGGCGGCAGAAAATTTATCGGCGGCAACCGTTGCGAAAGACCCTTGGCACGAAAGGGCAAGGCAAAGGAAAAAATAAATCTTTACGAATACAAGCGCCAATTGCTTAATGAATATAAATCCGAAAAGGGCGGCAGAGGCAGAATTGGTATTCCCGTAGGACTTAATATGTATGAGCTTTTGCCTTTCTGGCACACATTTTTCACGAAGTTGGGTTTTGAGGTTGTCACCTCACCGAAGTCAAACAGAAAGCTCTATTTAAAGGGACAGTATACCATTCCGTCAGATACGGTTTGCTTCCCGGCAAAGCTCATACACGGTCATATTGAGGCTTTGCTGGACGAAAAGGTTGATGTCCTTTTCTATCCCTGTCAGACCTATAATGTTGACGAAAAATCAGGAATGAACCATTATAACTGTCCGGTTGTTGCCTATTATCCGGAGGTTATAAAAGCCAATGTTCCGAGGCTTAATGAAACATATTACATATATGATTATCTCAGTCTGAACCGTCCGAAAAGGATGGCGGAAACTCTTTATAAATCGCTTAATAAAAAGTATACGGATATTAAAAAATCCGAAATTAAATCTGCTCTTGACAAAGCCTTCGACGAGTATAATTCCTATATGGAAAAGGTTAAGAAAAAGGGCGAAGAGTATATAAACAGGGCGAGAGAGCTCAATATGCCCATAATTGTGTTAGCCGGCAGACCTTATCATATTGACCCGGAAACCAGCCACGGAATTGACGAATTAATTTCTTCTATGAATGCGGCGGTTATTTCCGAGGATGCAATCTGTGACAGGGTGGACAGTGTGGAAACCGCTGTGTTAAATCAGTGGACATATCACGCAAGAATGTATGCGGCGGCAAAATATGTCTGCACGCAAAAGGATATGAATTTAGTTCAGATGGTGTCCTTCGGCTGCGGTGTTGATGCTATTACATCCGATGAGGTCAGAGGAATTTTAGAGGACGGCGGCAAGCTTTATACACAGCTTAAAATTGATGAAATTACCAATCTCGGCGCATTGAAAATCAGGCTCAGAAGCCTGTTTGCCGCTTTGGAATAAGGAGGCGGAAATATGTCACATCTTCAAGATACTCCCCGTTTTACGGAGGAAATGAAAAAGGAATATAAAATCTTAATACCCGATATGCTGCCCATACATTTTTCTATGCTGACGGTGCTGTTCAGAAATTACGGTTATAATGTTGAGGTGCTTAAAAATACCGGTAAAAGTGTTGTTGATACGGGGCTTATGTATGTTCATAATGACACCTGTTATCCGGCTTTGCTTGTTATCGGACAGATGATTGATGCTTTGAAAAGCGGAAAATATGATGTTCACAAAACTGCCCTTATGATAACTCAGACGGGCGGCGGTTGCCGTGCTTCAAATTATATAAAACTTTTGAAAAAAGCTTTGTTTAAGGCGGGTTTGGGATTTGTGCCGGTTTTGTCATTAAATCTTGCGGGACTTGATAAGGCTAACAGTATGAAATTTACCTTAGGTATGCTTTTGAAATCCGCGCTCATAATTACCTGCGGCGATATGCTGACACTTGTGAGCAATCAGACAAGACCTTATGAAATAAATCCGGGTGATACGGACAGACTTTTGAAAAAATGGTCGGATAAGATAATAAAAATTATTAAAAAGAATATAAATATTGCTGAGTGCAGAAATATTTTCAAAAATATTGCAAAATCCTTTGCTCAGATACCTATGGACAGGAGCAGAAAAGTTGTTAAAGTTGGTGTAGTAGGGGAAATTTATGTAAAATATTCCTCCCTTGCGAACAATGAGCTTGAAAAATTCCTTGCAAGCGAAAACTGTGAGGTTATGGTTCCGGGTTTGTTGGGATTTTGCTACTACTGCGTGGTGAATAATATTACAAATTATGAATTGTACGGCGGCAGTGTTATAAAATATGAGGCAGTAAAATTCGGCAAAAGTGTAATTGAAAAATGCGAAAATTCTATGATTAACGCTTTGAAAGAGTATGACTGCTTTACCGCTCCCACACCGCTTTCCGAGTGCAGAAAATTAGGCGAGCAGGTTATAACCACCGGTTGCAAAATGGGTGAAGGCTGGTTACTCGTTGCCGAAATGATGGGACTTATAGAGGACGGTTACAGTAATATTGTTTGTGCTCAGCCTTTCGGATGTTTGCCCAATCATATTGTGGGTAAGGGTGTTATAAGGACAATCAGAAATCTCCATTCCGATGCCAATATTGTACCGATTGATTATGACCCCGGCGCTACAAAGGTAAACCAGGAAAACCGAATTAAGCTTATGCTTTCAATAGCAAGAGAAAATTTATAATTGAGGGTGTGAATCAAAATGAAAAAAGCATTGTGTATTTTAAATGCAGCTTTTATGATGCTTTCATTTTCAGCTTGTAAAAACAATAAGGAAGAAGT
>JAZUIT010000164.1:0-3350 GCA_045642385.1 Acutalibacteraceae bacterium | reverse complement strand
AACAAAATTATGGCAATATTCACGGCAACCTGTATGTTTTTTTTGGGAATAGCAGGTTTTACAGGTGAAAACGGTACAGGACATCAACCCCAAAGAATTTACAAAAATGTAATTCTTTTCATTGGCGACGGTATGGGATTTAATGTAGTTGAAGCTACAAAAAAGTATAAAGAAACAGATGTTTCAATGGAAACAATGCCCGTTATCAGCCAGTCAAAAACAAGAAGTGTTTCCGATGAGGTAACTGACAGTGCCGCAGGCGGTACAGCTTTGGCAACAGGTGTCAAAACATTTAACAGCGGTGTTGCTGTTTATCCTTTTATTCCTACCGGATATATTTATTATCCTAAATCAATTACTGAGGTTGCTATCGAAAACGGTAAATCTGCCGGTGTAGTTACAACTGACCAGACAACAGGTGCTACACCTGCCGATTTTAGTGCTCACACATACAAACGCAAAAACGAGGAACAAATTACAAGACAACAACTTTGTTCCGATCTTACACTTGTTTGGGGTGCCGCCGCAGATGAGCCTATGACTCAGATTGATTGTAATAAATATAACAAAGCACTCATTACAACAGCTACACAAATGAATGCTCTCCAACCGGGCAGTAAATCAATCGGACAATTTGACTTTGACTCATTTTCCCTTGCTTTACATGATAATGACACTCCCACACTTGATGAAATGACAACAAAGGCTATCGAGCTTCTCAACGCTGACGAAGACGGTTTCTTCCTTATGGTTGAGGCTGCACATATTGATAAATTCTCACATTCAAATGTTATGGTGGGTTCAACAATGCATGTAGTAGAACTGAGCAAAGCTGTTCAGGCGGCTCTTGATTTCGCTGCAAAGGACGGTAACACTCTTGTTGTTGTAACTGCCGACCACGAAACCGGCGGTATCACACTTAACCCCGATACAGGTGATTATTATTACACAACAATCGGTCATACAGCCGCAAATGTTCCGGTTTATGTTTCTGCTACGGATGCAGGATTTGTTGACGGTGAAGCTTACAAAAACTGCGAAGTCGGTACTCAGCTCGCAAGAGTTATGGGATATGATAAATCAATGTTCCCTGTAATGCATAAAATTGAATTAAACTAAGCCGAAAAAGTAATACAGAAGCACGGTACTGTTATATCACAGTCCCGTGCTTTTTTATGCTAAATTAATTATTTGTTTTCCCTTTGATAAAGCGTATTTCATCATTAACAACCCCCAAGAAACTTGCTTCTATTTTTCGCTATTTATATATTAACATTATATATATGCTCACAAATACAGTTAAATACCTTTATACAAATACAGAATATTTTCCGCTTCTTAGGTATAATATTCTTGAAGGGCGGGCAGAATTTATATGAGTGGTGAAGTTAATTTCAACAATAAGGTGAATGCGTGGATTATCACAGGAAAAACTTGCAGAAAAAGCCGGTATCAGCCGTTCATTATTAAGCTCTATTGAGGCACCGGGGATTGCTAAAAGTTTTTCGATTGATATATTGTTTAATATATCAAATGCCTTGGATGTTGACGCCGCTGATTTAATAAATGCTTCTGTTTTACCTGATAATATATTCAACAAAAAATAAGTACGATTGTTTTTTTCATATAATAAAATCCCCTGTTTGTACAGTTAGTGCACAAACAGGGGATTTGTATATTTTATTTAATTATTTAGTAAATAAAGCTTGAAATGCCTCGGTCAATGTTGAACCGGTATGTTTGCCTGTTGTCAAAAGGAAATTGTTTCCGAAAATCGGATCTCCGTCTTTGCCTATATTAAACAAAGCACCTGTAATAATTGAATCCTGCATTTGCGTATCTGCAAAAACATAACCGATTGCATCATTTGTCAAGCCTGTAACAACAACCTTTCTTTCATTATCGCCTGTTGCTTTCCTGACCATATCAACTACCGAGTCATATTTCCAGTCCTCTCCGCCGAATGATGTCTTGCCCTGCCAGCTCTGCGGAACATTTTTGCTTATATCCGTACCGTAAGTAATTCCGCAAGTGAGTTCGCCCGGTGTGAAAACATAAGTAACTTTATCGCCCAATGTTAAATAACCGATTTCCGTTACTATACCGTAACCGCTTTCGCCAACATTTGTTTTAACTGCATTAAAGCCTTCAACTCCCGATGTTGCACCGAAGCACATCAAAGATTTGTCAAGATTAACCGTAACCGGATTGAGCTTTGCATCAATTTTGGGGTCTAACTGTGTTGTGCGATCGACAGAATTGATAATCAATTGACTGAATTGACAGCCTTTAGATATAATTTCTGTGTAACGATCTAATGTTTTTCCATCAAGTTCTTCGCCGTAACGATTTTTCCATTCACTTTCTTCAAGCATTTCCGTAATAAGCAGATTTGTTTTATTACCGTCAATATATTTGCTTATCTGCTCACCATTTAATTCACCGTTGTAAACTGCATTTTCAGAAGACTGTGTGAACTGTAAATTATATCCCTCTTTCTGCATTGTCTGCCACATATAGTAGGGATAGTCTGCACAAATTTTATCCTTTGTTCCTTCCTTCATGCCGGCAGATGTTGCGTGCAAACCGATATTTGTTATTATTGTATCTTGGGTTTCGCCGTCAAAAAGAAGATTGGAAAAATAATCTTTAATCTTTACACCGGAATTAAGGTCATCGCTCGCATTAACTGATTCAGTTTCAAAGAAATACAGCTTTCCGGTTTCCATATTCTCCACAGCTTTAATTGCAGATGCCGCCGCCTGAGAACACATAGTTTCTTTAAATTCGCTATCCAAAGCAGATATATCCTTAAATACGGTAATACCAAAATACTTTTTAAAAACATTATTAACTATCGCTTTAAGTGCGTTCTTTATTAAAACAGGAACAGCCATACCCTGCGTATCAATTCCACCGTGACAGTGTGTTGCGTAAACATTGCAAATTATAATGTCATCTGCCGTAATACTCTTGTTCGGATATTTTTTCTGCAAGCTTTCTAAAATACTTCCTCTGATTTCCTGAACTGCTGCTGATGTAACACCGACGCCGTCAAATGTTACGAAAAATACTAAATCGCTGAATCCGTTTGTGTTACGGTCACTTCCGTTTGACAGTGCGGTAACATAAACCTGCTGCTCGGAGAATATTTTCTTCAACAAATTGGAATATCCGCCAGACATTCTCGTCTTGATTAAATTATAGCCTTCATCATTCTGTTTTCCGACAGCATCACAACGCCACTGTTTGGGAATAATTGAGCTGTAAGCATAACCGCCTTTCCAACTGTCACCGGCGGATTTTCCACCCTCATAAAAATTTGAAAACTCAAATTCATCCGCGGCGGG
>JAZUIT010000163.1:0-2239 GCA_045642385.1 Acutalibacteraceae bacterium | reverse complement strand
AACAACTATTTTTTTAAACTCATATACTGTCGCCTCCATATATAATATAGTAGCCTATCCTTGTTCCGCAATCGGTAACCTTACCAATGTTTTCTAACTCCAGTGGGCTGATTCTGTATATTTTTTCGGGGAAATTTTTTTCAAAATCATACATTTCATCAATATCAATTTGGGTAAATAAAAACTTTATTTCAACTTTATTATTTGTTGGATTTAATTGCAATTCAAGATCTTTTCCAATAGCAATATCAATAACATATTTCATAAAGTCATGACCGGTGGAGAGATAAACTAAATCGCTTCCTATACAACCTCCGCCCATACGGGCGCCGATTTCAATGATTTTAATGTTGCCGTCGTTATCAACTTTAAATTCGCTATGACCGGCACTGTTTTCTATATGCAAAGCAGTTAATGCTTGTTTAATTTGTTCTAATGCTTTATTATTAACTTCATCAGTTAAATCACAGGGTTGGATATGACCTGTTTCAATAAAATTAGGTGCACCGGTTGTGAATTTTTTTGTGGTAGCTAAATAGTGATGAACACCGTTTTGTGTTATGGTTTCCATACTGTATTCATTACCGTCAATATATTCTTCGATTATTGCCTTATTCTCAAAGCTAACTTCACAGGCATCATTAACAGCTTTCTCTATTCCGTCAAGAGAATTAAGCTTTGTAATACATCTGCTGCCGGAACGATCAGTTGGTTTTACTATAATCGGGAAATTGAAATCAGAAATAATATTTGCATCAAAATCCTTCGTTGTAACAGCAAATTTCGGACAGGAAATACCTGCATTTAAAAGTGCCTGACGCATTTTATATTTGTTTGTCTGAATCGGAACATATTGAGTTTTATTACAGGGCAAGCCTAAGTTTTCCGCAACATAATTCACCGTAATTGCAGCTAAATCTGAGGCAATAGAACACACACCGACAGGCTTGATTTTTTTACAAATATCGAGTATCTCATCTTTTTCGGTAATACTTATGGGATAAAAATAATCTGCATTATCTTTTCCGACCGCACCTTGCTCCCACGCAAAAACATGAGTTTCATATCCCAAAGACTTTGCTTTTAAAATCAGTTGATTCTGAAAATCATTAGCCCCGATAATAACTAATTTACTCATAAAACTTACAAACCTCATTCACAACAGTTTTAATTTGTTCTTCTGTCAAGCCGTAGAACATTGGTAATCTCAAAAGGCGTTCGCTTTCCTTAGTAGTATACTTGTCCTCGCCGTGGAAAATGCCAAATTTCTGACCGGCGGGTGCAGAATGTAAGGGAATATAATGGAACACAGCACCTATTCCGTTTGCTTTTAAATGTGCTATCAAAGCAGACCTTTCGGCTATATCCTTAGCCTTTATGTAAAACATATGTCCGTTATGAACACAGCCTTCCGGAATAACCGGTAATTCAATTTTTCCTGCTTTCGCCAAAGGTGACAGCAATTCATAATACAAATTCCAGGATTTTAAGCGGTTGTTATTTATAACATTCGGGTCACTTATTTGAGCATAAAGATACGCACAGTTAAGCTCCGATTGCAAATAGCTCGAACCTATATCAATCCATGTATATTTATCAACTTGTCCTCTGATGAATCTTGAACGGTTGGTACCTTTTTCACGGATAATTTCCGCCCTGTCAACATCTTTTTCGTTATTGACAAGCACGGCACCGCCCTCGCCCATACTGTAATTTTTGGTTTCGTGGAAAGAATAGCAACCGAAATCACCGATAGCACCTAACATTTTACCCTTATAAGATGACATAACACCCTGTGCCGCATCCTCAACTACATACAGATTATACTTTTTCGCAATTGCCATAATTGTATCCATTTCGCAGGCAACACCGGCATAGTGGACAGGTACTATGGCTTTGGTTTTATCGGTAATGGCGGATTCAATCAATTTTTCGTCAATATTCATAGTGTCGGGACGGATATCCACAAAAACAATTTTTGCACCGCGTAAAACGAATGCATTGGCAGTAGAAACAAAGGTGTATGAGGGCATAATAACCTCATCACCCGGTTTAATATCGCAAAGAATAGCAGCCATTTCAAGCGCAGAAGTGCCGGATGTTGTCATCAGAACCTTCTTTGCACCTGTCAGATTTTCGAAAACAGCATTACATTTTTTGGTAAAATTACCGTCTCCGCAAATCTTATGGCTTTTTATTGCTTCGGAAATATATTTTTCCTCTGTACCGATAACAGGAG
>JAZUIT010000162.1:0-3216 GCA_045642385.1 Acutalibacteraceae bacterium | reverse complement strand
AAGCCGATGATGTCCGCAAATAAAACAAAATATGGAAAAATAAAGGGTAGATAATATCTATGCTGATTTATTACATCACCGGGCAGCTTCTTGCCGTTTTTGTAAACTCTGCACAAATCAAAGCATCAAAAGCCGCAAGTTTTTAGACCGCTCCGTTTGATTGAAAATGACCGCTCCGCCGATTTGACCAAAAATTGAAAATTTCGTCATAATATTAGTGAGGGGGCTTGTTGCAGATTTGCGTAGTTTTCATTTCCGTTTGCCTATTTTGTTGCAATTTTGCAACATAGGGATTTTTCATAAAGTTCGACAGTATAATAAGAATGGGAGAGAAGAAGAGGCTGAAAGATTAATTTTCTGCTCAAATCTGCGTCAAAAATTCAATTTTGCTTTCCATATAGGATTTTTGGAATATATGATTCTCATTCTCTGATTGTTATCTGCATCATCGGAATGGGTGCTGTGTTTGCACTGGCGTCGATATAAGTCTATTACCGCAAATTCTATTCCCGAAAATTGAATATTTTTCAAAAAGTGGGAATAGGAACTTGAGATTTTCACGCTTTTGTGTTACACTATTCCCGAAAGTTGAATTTTTTTCAGAAAGTGGGAATAGAATTATGGGACTGATAATCAGAAAAAAATATCTGAATGAGTTGATAAGCTTATGCGAAACTCCGGATATAAAAGTGATTACGGGTATCAGGAGAAGTGGAAAATCCGTCCTTATGCAGCAGTATGCCGAGTGGCTGATGAGTAACAAAGCTAATGTAAATATCATTTCTGCAAACCTTCAGGAGCTGGAATATGATGAACTGCTGGATTATCATAAGCTTCACTCCTTTGTTTGTGACAGATACAAAGAGGGGTTACTTAATGTTGTAATGATTGACGAAATTCAACTCTGTGAGAATTTTGAACTTGCAATCAACAGTCTTCATGCAAAACAGAAATTTGATATATATCTGACAGGTTCAAATGCCTTTCTGTTGAGCTCCGACCTTGCAACTCTGTTTACCGGAAGGGTAATGGAAGTTAAAGTTTTTCCGTTTTCTTTTTCGGAATATGTTGAGTTTTTTCAAATTAAAGATGACTTTTATAAGGCATTTGATGAGTATTCACGTATGGGCGGTATGGCGGGTTCTTATGCTTATTCTTCCGAGGAAAAGCGTTTTGAATATATTGAAGATGTGTATAAAACAATCCTTGAGCGAGACCTTATAAAAAAATACAAAATCCGTAATGCTTCGGAATTTTTGAAAATATCCGAATTTGCAATGGATAACATCGGAAATCTGCTTTCACCCAATAATGTCTGCAAGATACTGAATCGGTCGGAAAGTGAGATAACAAGAAAAACCGTTGATAAATACATTCGCTATCTTGAAAATGCGTTTTTGTTTTATGAAGCAAAACGATATGACTTGAAAGGGAAAAAGTATCTGATGACAAATAACAAATATTATCTTTGTGACCCGTCTTTCAGATATGCCGTAAACGGTATTAAAAGCCTTGATTACGGAAGAATGTATGAAAACATTGTGTTTATTGAGCTTCTCCGCCGTGGTTATGAGGTTTATGTCGGAAAGCTATATAAAAAAGAAGTGGATTTTGTTGCCATAAAGCGTAACGAGAAGATATATATTCAGGTTTCGGATAACATTTCAGACAATGCAACAATGAAAAGAGAAATCGAACCTTTGCTGCAAATATATGATGCTTATCCCAAAATGATAATTGCCCGTACCGGACACGAAAACTACCTTATAGAAGGTGTTGTAGTTACGGATATTTCAACATGGCTGCTTGAACAGTCAAAATAACAAAATCAAATATTAATGTTCATTTCAGGCTGGTTGTAATAATCAGCCTGTTTTTTTACTCAAAACAAAAATGAAGGGAGGATAACAATGCCCAATAAATATGAAGAATACTACGAATTAGCCCGACGAACCGAAGAGAATTTAACGAAATCAAGAACCATCCGGAAGATTCATATTCTGCTCAAATCTGCGTCAAAAATGAAAAAAGTCAGAATTTCAAATCCATTCTGCGTTATATCCGGAACTTTTGAAATTCCGACTATAATAGTAATGTAAGGCTTTTAAGAAAGCCTTGAAACGAGCGGTTATGCTTTTCGGAGCATAGCCGTTTTTCTTATGCCTAAATTTTTATTGAAAGAGGTGTTTCCGATGAACAACACATCATAGCAAATCATTATTCATCGACGGAAAAGTGAATCATAATATGATTTAACTCCCGTATAGGATGAGAAATGTCACAAACCGATCTTTGTGGCTGTCACGCATTTTTTCGCTTTTTTCGGTTTTTCCGAATTACCTAAAGTGGAGAGATATGTAAATGTCAAGTCAAAATGTCGGAAAACGCCAAATTAAAATGTTATTTTTCGACAGAATGAAAATGCAGTTAATCGTCAATGTCGGCGTAATAATTTTTCCTGACTTTGATATAGAAAAACGTTTTTTGCACAAAGAATTTTTGGTTCGATTGAAAATTTGTTACTTCAAGAATATCGAAAAACGTTAGCACGCAAGGATTTGCAGTCAAAAAATATTAATCAAAAATGTTTTTTAAAACAGGAAGGTTTTTTTCCGGTTTGAGGTTTATTATCAATGTACAGATGTAACAGTAAAAATTACCAGTTAGATTTTTTCAAATGTTGCATTAGCTGCAACGTTTGCGATTTAAGATGTATGCATGTTCTTTATCGAAAGATGTAAACGAACAAGGAAATTTAAAGCTTAAATAATTTTTTAAAGGTGAAGTGTTCTTTCACCTTTGAGATTTATTATTACTCGCAGAAAGGAGTTGAGTCCGATGACTTAGCAAAACACAATTCGTAAAAAACAAAAAACAAAATTGGAGGTAAAAAGAATGGAAGAAAAAAAGACCGCCCCGGTATCACCTGTTGGCGCAGGTGCGGAGCAGTCAGTCAAAAGTGCAGAATCCAGTATAACAGCGAATGAAGAAAAAAGCAACACTCTTTCCAAAAAAGAGCGGCTTGCACAGTTGGGCAGGAATTTTCTGAACGATTTCAATCTGAATCCCAACCGTCTTTCCACCATAAGCATGGGCGAGCTTTTTGAAAATGTTTACTGCGGAAAGCCGCCGATAATCGACGGAATCCTTTATCCCGGAACATACGTGCTTGCCGGTGCGCCGAAGGTCGGAAAAAGTTTTTTGGTGGCACAGATC
>JAZUIT010000161.1:0-8625 GCA_045642385.1 Acutalibacteraceae bacterium | reverse complement strand
AAAAGAAAACCCCGTTTTTATTTTGACAAATAATTTAGGCACCTGACCCTTTAATTCATCACTGACAGCAATACAGGCGCAGTCATCAATATAGATGAATTTTTTGCATATATCCTCAATTTCATCAGGAGAAACCTTGTTGCCTCCCACATTTATTACATCACCCATTCTTCCGAGTAATATAATATCGCCGTCAGCATCTAAATAAGCTTCATCCTTTGAAAAAACACCGCCGTTTATAATTGCTTTTTGTGTTTCTGATTCATCATTAAAGTAACCGGGTGTATTCATTTTACCGTAGGAAACAATTCTTCCCGTGTTTTCATAAGATGAATTAATTTTGTTCATTTTTTCATCACATATAACTATCTCTGCGTTATAAGTGGGTTTGCCGATACATCTTTTTTTATCCTTACCGTCATTGAAATTATATATTGCAATGCAGCCGCTTTCGGTACTGCCATAAAAATTATAAAGCCTTGTGTTTGGAAGCAGGGACATAATTTTTTCTTTGTCACCATCAACCATAGGTGCGGCACCGAATTGAATATACCTGATTTTATCTTTATATTCAGAAAATTTATTCTTTGACAGTTTTAACAGAATGCTTAAAGCTGTGGGCACTATGTCCAATGAGTTTACATTATATTTCTCAATTAAATTAAATATGTTGAGTACATTCAGAACACCGTTAGTGATAACAACTGATGAACCGTTGAAAATATTTGCATAAAGCCTGCGTAAACCGTGGGAATGATTTAACGGTGACGGAATAAGTTCGATGTTGTCCTTTTCCATTTCAACGCCGTGTATCACATTTTCAGCCAAAGCAATATTATTCTGATTAGTAATCAAAATACCTTTTTCTTTACCGGTAGTTCCCGTGCTGAAAAGGATTTCACATATATCATCGGAATTATTATTTGCAGTGAAAATGTATTTTTTTGAGGACTCTGCAAACTCTGAAATTTTTTCAATAGTTAAATCAGATGTGCGTGAAATAATAAGCTTTGCATTACATCTGTTATTTATGTCATCAATTTTATCAACAGAAGCACGCTTTTCAAGCGGGACAAAAATTGCTTTTAAGCCCATCAAAGCAAATCTTATTGCCATATAAGCCGTACAGTTATCAGCTTCAATAACAACATAATCCCCCTCACCTACTCCGAAGCTTTTAAGCACAGATGCGGTCTTTGATATAACATTAAAAAATTCAGAATAAGTATAGGATTTATTGTCATCCGCTATGCACAGCTTGTCCGGTTGAGATACGGCATATTCTTTAATTGCATCAAAAATTGATTGAAGCATTATTGAAGCTCCTCTATCATTTCAAGCATTGCTTCGGCAGATTGAAAATATTTAGGCTGGATATATTCCATTGACACTGAAATATCAAAAGCATCCTCTAATTCAGAAATAAGCGTTACAACCTCTGCGGAATCAAGAATACCGTCATCTATTAATTTTTTTTCTTTTTCGAAATCAATTTCCGGATACAGCTCATTTAAAATTTTCAATAATTTTTCCATAATTAAATCTCCTGTTAAAATTTTTCATATATAAAATTACTTGCCTCAAATCCGGGACCGTAAATGCCGAATATTATAACAGCAAAAATTCCGGAAAGAATTATAAACCAGCGAATTATAATAAAACGCTTCGAAAGCATATCTCTGAAATCTGTTTTTTCATTAATAATATCAAAAACCAACAATATAAGTAAAAATACAACAAGTGCAATAACATTATGGTGGTCTAAGCCGAAATTAAATACATCAGTCGAACATAAATCTTTAAAATTCCATTTTACTAAAATGCTTTTAATAATAATACCTGCATCATTAAGTGTTGAAGTGCGGAAGAATATTCTTCCTATTGTGCAAAGTAAAAATGTTCTGAGCATCTGAAAGAATTTATACAAAAAATTACCGGTATTAATCTTGCATTTTTTCAACAGATTATCAATTGGTTCTGAAAAAATGTTACCGAGAACCATCAATATCGCATAATAGACACCCCAGACAACAAAATTCCAGGATGCACCGTGCCACAGTCCGGTTATTGACCAAACAATTACCGTAGGAATACAGGTTGCATAAATGTTTTCAATTCTTTTTTTACCCTGTTTTCTGTAATGTTTTTTGATTCTTTTAACAAGTCTTGAAGTCGAAACAGGAAAATATACAAAATCCTTAAACCATTCACTTAAAGAAATATGCCATCTTCTCCAAAATTCGGGAATTGTTTTTGCAAAGTAAGGATTATTGAAATTCTTTGCAAGCTTAATTCCCATCATTTCGGAAACGCCGCTGACAATATCTATACAACCGGAAAAGTCAGCATATATCTGAATTGAATACATTACCGTTGCCAAAGCAACAATTATTCCTTTCGCATTGCCGGGTGAGTCATAAATCGTGTTGACAAAAAGTCCGATTCTGTCCGCAATGACAAGCTTTTTGAAAAATCCCCAGATTACAAGCTCTGCACCGTAGGTAAGATTTTTTGTATCGAGTTTTATTTGATCTTTGCCTGAAAATTGCTTTTTAAAATCACCGTATCTGTCAATGGGACCTTGAACAATGTGAGGGAAATATGTAAGAAAGCAGGCATAGGTGAAAAAATTTCTTTCATATTCAATTCTCTTCCAGAAAACATCAAGAACATAACCAACAGCCATAAATGTGTAAAATGATATTCCCAACGGTAAAATCAGATTGAAAATCTGAATATCCGGAAGCTTAAAGCCTTTAAAAATTCCTGATAAAATTTCTTCAATAAAGCCGGTATATTTGCAAAGTATCAATAAAATAAGCGGTGCGGATATACCGATAAACATAAAACCTTTTGCTTTGTTTTTCGCTTTAGCTCTCAGAATTTTTTTATCGGATGAACTGTCTGCTGACTTTATCAATTCATCGGTTTTTGAATAAATCCTGCCGATAAAATAAGCTGAAAAGTAAGAGAATAAAAGCGTAATCACTAAATACGGCAGATACTTCAAACCGGAAACGCAATAAAAATATATACTGAACACAAGCAATGTGTACTTTTGCAACCTCGGTGACAATACACCCGATATATAAAAAACACATATTGCAATTGAAGAAAATATTAAAAATGCTAACGATTGATAACCCATAACATTCCTCAAAACATATATTTAAAGTATTTTACCACATTTTCAAATATTTTTCTACTTATTTTGATTAAAAAAATGTAAATTTGTAAAAAAATAAGACCGTTACATTTTGTAACAGCCTTATTCCTGTAATACTATTTTTTAATTCCGGCATAAGTTTCCTTTTGGATTACATCGTGAGCTCCGCCCTCAACAATACTTGTTGCTGAAACAAGAGTGAGTTTTGCTTTTTGCTGTAATTCCGGAATCGTTAATGCACCGCAGTTACACATAGTGGATTTTACTTTGCTTAGCGAAAGCTTAACATTGTCGGAAAGTGAACCGGCGTACGGAACATAGGAGTCAACGCCCTCTTCAAACGAAAGCTTTTTATCGCCGCCCAAGTCATATCTCTGCCAGTTTCTTGCACGGTTGGAACCTTCACCCCAGTATTCTTTATAATATGTGCCGTTCATTGTAATTTTGTTGGTGGGACTTTCGTCAAATCTTGCAAAATATCTGCCAAGCATAAGGAAATCTGCACCCATAGCAAGAGCAAGTGTTATATGGTGGTCATATACTATACCGCCGTCTGAGCAAACAGGAACATAAATACCAGTTTCCTTAAAATATTCGTCACGGGCTTTGCAAACATCAATCAAAGCAGTTGCCTGTCCCCTGCCTATGCCCTTTGTTTCTCTTGTAATACAGATTGAGCCTCCGCCGATACCAACCTTTACAAAGTCAGCTCCGGCTTTTGCAAGGAATAAAAATCCCTCTTTGTCGACAACATTACCTGCACCGACCTTAACATCGTCACCGTAATGTTCTCTTATCCAGGAAATGGTTCTTGACTGCCACTCGGAATATCCTTCTGAGGAGTCAATGCACAGAACATCAACACCGGCTTCGACCAAAGCAGGAACTCTCTCCGCATAATCACGGGTATTAATACCGGCACCGACAATTAAACGCTTTTTGCTGTCAAGTAACTCATTCGGGTGATCCTTATGTTCCTCATAGTCCTTACGGAATACAAAATACATAAGACAACCGTTTTTATCAACTATTGGTAAGGAGTTTAATTTGTTGTCCCAGATAATATCATTTGCTTCCTTTAATGTGGTATTTTCGCCGCCGACAACAAGCTTTTCCAACGGCGTCATAAAATCAGACACCAATTCTGAACCCGTCATTCTGCTGACTCTGTAATCCCTGCTGGTAACAATACCTAAAAGCTTACCTTTGGAGGTTCCGTCCTCGGTAACTGCAATAGTCGAATGACCGTATTTTTCTTTTAAAGCCAAAACATCCGCAAGTGTTGCAGTCGGCAGAATATTGGAGTCGCTTTCAACAAAACCTGCCTTGAAATTCTTAGTATTATATACCATTTTTGCTTCATCTTCAATTGTCTGCGAACCGTAAATAAAGGATACTCCACCCTCTTTTGCAAGGGCAATAGCTAATTTTTCACCTGAAACTGACTGCATAATCGCAGAAACCATGGGTATATTAAGAGAAATTTTCGGCTCCTCACCCTTTTTGAATTTTACAAGCGGTGTTTTAAGTGATACATTAGCCGGGATACATTCACTTGAAGAATAGCCCGGAACTAACAGATATTCATTAAAGGTATGTGATACATCATTAAAATAATAAGCCATAAATCCTCCTTAAGTTTAAAACAATCCTGTTATTTTGCCGTTTTCATCAACATCAATTTTTTCAGCGGCAGGAACCTTGGGTAAACCGGGCATTGTCATAATATCACCGGTAAGTACAACGATAAATCCTGCGCCGGCGGAAATTTTTACATTTTTAACTGTTACAATGAAATTCTTCGGTGCGCCTAATTTTGTCGGGTCATCCGAAAAACTGTATTGTGTTTTTGCAACACAAATCGGCAGCTTTGAATAGCCTAATTTTTCAAGCTGTTCGATTTGCTTGGATGCGTTTTTAGTAAAGTTTACACCGTCACCGCAGTAAATGTTTCTGACAAGCTCAACAATCTTCTCTTTTATGGGAAGTTCGGTATCATACGCAAAAGTAAATTCATTGTCGTTTTTCTCGCAAAGCTTAACAACTTCTTTTGCTAACTCTTCGCCGCCCTTTCCGCCTTCAGCCCAAACAGTTGAAAGTACGGTGTTTACGCCCAATTCTCTGCACTTTTTAACAATATGATCAATTTCATTATCAGTATCGGTGGGGAAACGGTTGACCGCCACAACGCAGGGAAGATGATAAACCTCTGTAATATTTGAAACATGGCGGAGAAGATTGGGAATACCTGCATCCAATGCTTTAATATCTTCCTCGGCAAGCTGAGTTTTATTAAGTCCGCCGTGCATTTTTAATGCTCTTACAGTTGCAACAACAACTACTGCATCGGGAACAAGACCTGCCATACGGCATTTGATATCAAGGAATTTTTCAGCACCCAAGTCAGCACCGAAGCCTGCCTCCGTAACAGTGTAATCACCCATTTTAAGAGCCATTTTTGTAGCTATAACGGAGTTACAACCGTGTGCAATATTTGCAAAAGGTCCGCCGTGTACGAATGCGGGAGTACCCTCCAGGGTCTGTACAAGGTTCGGCTTTAAAGCATCCTTTAACAATGCTGTCATTGCACCCTGAGCATTCAAGTCACCGCAGGTAACCGGCTTATCGTCAAATGTGTAGCCGACAATAATTTTTGAAAGTCTTTCTTTTAAATCAGAAATTGAATTTGAAAGGCAGAGTATAGCCATAATTTCGGAAGCAACGGTAATATCGTAGCCGTCTTCTCTGGGTACACCGTTTGCCTTGCCGCCCATACCGTCAACAACATATCTTAACTGACGGTCATTCATATCAACACAACGCTTCCCTGTAATTTTTCTTGTGTCAATATTGAGTGAATTACCCTGATGAATGTGGTTGTCAAGCATTGCGGCTAAAAGGTTATTTGCCGCACCGATTGCATGGAAGTCACCTGTGAAATGCAGGTTTATGTCTTCCATAGGTACAACCTGTGCATATCCGCCGCCGGCGGCACCGCCCTTAACACCGAATACCGGTCCTAAGGAGGGCTCACGAAGTGCAACAGTACATTCCTTACCTATTCTTCTCAATCCGTCTGCAAGACCGATTGTGGTTGTTGTTTTTCCCTCACCTGCCGGTGTTGGTGTAATTGCAGTTACCAAAATAAGTTTACCATCTTTTTTATCGGTATCTTTAAGTAAAGATAAGTCGATTTTTGCCTTATACTTTCCGTACTGCTCAATATATTTATCATCTATATGAGCTTTTTTTGCAATTTCTGTAATGATTTCCGGATTACATTTCTGAGCTATTTCAATATCTGTAAGCATTTCTTTTTACCCCTTTCAATTAACCTTTAAAATATTTAACAGCCGCTTCAAACATACGGATGTTATAATTACCGTCAACATTTTTATAAAGACCGTTGCCAATTCTTTCGCTGTGTCCCATTTTGCCGAACACTCTGCCGTCAGGTGAAGTAATACCCTCAACAGCACACATAGAATCGTTGGGATTGAAATGAACATCATTTGTAGCGTTTCCGTCCAAGTCAACATACTGTGTTGCAATCTGACCGTTCTCCGCAAGTTTTTTAACAAGTTCTTCACTTGCGAAAAATCTTCCCTCACCGTGGGAAATGGGAACATTGTATATATCCCCCACATTTGTGAGTGCAAGCCAGGGAGATTTATTGGAAGCGATTCTTGTTCTTACAATTTTTGACTGGTGGCGTGCAATGGTGTTAAATGTAAGTGTGGGACAATTTTCATCACTGTCAATAATCTTTCCGTACGGAACAAGACCTAATTTTATAAGTGCCTGGAAACCGTTACAGATACCGCACATAAGACCGTCACGGTTATCAAGCAAATCCGTAACACCGTCTTTTATGGCGGCATTTCTGAAAAATGCGGTTATAAACTTACCGCTTCCGTCAGGCTCATCACCGCCGGGGAAGCCGCCGGGAATGAATATCATCTGAGCGGATTTGAGCTCTTCCGAGAATTTTTCAACACTGCGTGAAATACCGTCGGCACTTAAATTATTGATAACTATAATTTCCGGCTCTGCCCCTGCATCTCTCATAACCTTTGCAGAGTCAAACTCACAGTTAGTACCCGGGAATGCCGGTATAAGAACCTTAGGTTTAGCCGTAAGAATTGAGGGAGCTTTTCTCTCGGAAGCTTCATAGCTTATATTATATATGTTTTCAGCTTTATTTTCAATATTACAACTGTAAACACTTTCAAGCTTGTTTTCATAAATGCCGAGAAGCTCTTTGGATGAAACAACCTCATTTTTGTAAGTTATATCATTTTCTGTAACTGTACCCAAGGTAACAGCGCCGCAAACTCTGCCGGTAACTTCAAGTATGAATGCACCGTAGTTATATCCGAAAATATCATTGAGAGATACTTTATCGGAAAATGCAAAACCGAGACCGTTACCGAAAGACATCTTCATTACCGCTTCAGCAATACCGCCCATACCGGGAGTATAACAGGAAACAGCCTTGCCGGAGCCAATAAGCTCATTAACCTTTTTGAATACTTTAAGCAAGGATTCGGTTTTGGGTAAATTGTTTTCATCATATTCGGGTTTTATGAGTATAACCTTGTTGCCTGCCTGTTTAAACTCGGATGAAATAATAGATTGTACTTTCTCGGTTGTAACAGCAAAGGAAACAAGTGTGGGCGGAACATCCAAATCTTCAAAAGAACCGCTCATGGAGTCCTTACCGCCGATTGAGCCTATCTGTAATTCCATCTGTGCTTTAAATGCACCTAATAATGCGGCTAACGGTTTGCCCCAACGCTTTGCATCCTTGTTGGGATGTTCAAAATATTCCTGGAATGTAAGATATACATCCTCAAATTTTGCACCGGTTGCAATAAGCTTGCTTACAGATTCAACTACCGCAAGATATGCACCGTGATAGGGGCTTTTTTCTGAAATAAACGGGTTGTATCCGAAGGACATTAAAGAACAGTCGTCCGTGTGCTTTTTCTCAACGGAAATTTTCTGCACCATAGCCTGTATAGGTGTAAGCTGATTTTTGCCGCCGAAGGGCATTAATACCGTTCCTGCACCGATTGTAGAGTCAAATCTTTCCGACAAGCCTCTCTTTGAACAGGTGTTTAAATCATCTGCAACAGCTTTTAACTCATCGGTAAATGTGCCTTTAACTTCCTTTGTATAGTTCTGCGGTTTGGTTGTAGCTATATCAATATGTTTGTCCGCACCGTTGGAATTTAAAAATTCTCTGCTTATGTCAACTATTGTCTTGCCGTTCCATGTCATTGTAAGACGAGGATCTTCCTTAACAACAGCTACCGGGCAAGCCTGTAAGTTTTCTTTTGCCGCAAGTGCCAAAAATGCATCCACATTTTCTTTTTCGATAACAACTGCCATTCTTTCCTGAGACTCACTTATAGCAAGCTCCGTGCCGTCAAGACCTTCATATTTTTTCGGCACTT
>JAZUIT010000160.1:0-15201 GCA_045642385.1 Acutalibacteraceae bacterium | reverse complement strand
CACCCGTTATTAATGAATAAATAATAGTGAATAGTGAATAATTGAGGGTGGGTTCCACCCACACCCGATTTTAGTTTATAGCCGTATGGGAGTGCATTGCGCTCCCACTTTTTGTTTTCAGCCGTAGGGGACGGCGCTGTGTTAATCATATTCTTCAAACTGTTTTAATAATTTTTCTTTTTCCTGTTCCAATATTTGCGGCGGAATATCCGGGTAAATGCACGACTGACAATTTCCGCCGATGTCTATTTCGATTTCATCCAATATGCATTTGTCATTCTTTTGATAAATACAAAATTCATTCAGACATTCCATTTTAAATACCTCTTATAAATAAAAAAGTGCGCAGCCGAAGCCACGCACTGAAAAACGCACAACTCCGATTGCTGCGACACAAAACACTAATTCTTTTTTGAGAATGTGAAAACAGAGTATGCATTTTTACCAAAAGATAAAAATACACTCTCAAAAATGAATTAGTGTTCAATTATGTCGCAACTGTATTATAGCATATAAATTCACATATAACAAGATGATTGTATAAAATAAAAAAATAACACAAAATTCATTAATATGTGAACTGTCTCCTGTGATACATAAAAAATACTTGTAAAATTTCCGTAAAAATGGTAAAATGATACGATAGTATAATTGTTTTGTATCGGGAGGGAAGTATTTTGTATTACAGGCTCAGAAAAATTAAAGAATATGACCAAGACCTTGTCCGCAAAATTCAGGCGGAGCAGGGTGTTGGCAGAGTGCCTGCAATACTTTTGTCACAGCGTTCTTTCGGCACAGATGAACTAAAAAATCCCTACCTGTTTTCCGATATGAAAAAGGCTGTTGAGCGCATTGATGTAGCATTAATTAAAAACGAAAAAATAACCGTGTACGGTGACTATGATGCGGACGGTATTACCGCAACCGCACTTTTATATTTATATTTAAAAGATTGCGGTGCAAATGTTGATTATTATATTCCAGACAGACTTTCCGAGGGTTACGGTCTTAACGCCGATGCGGTTAGAAAAATACATAACAACTCAACCGATTTAATCATAACCGTGGATAACGGTATAAATTCCGTTGAATGTGCCGAGCTTATAGCCTCACTCGGTATGGATTTGATTATAACCGACCACCATTTGGGAGGTGAAATCAAACCCGAAGCGGTTGCAATACTCAACTGTAACACCGACGGCTACGAGGGTGATTTTCACGGCTTTGCCGGTGTGGGAGTTGCTTTTAAATTAATATGCGCCCACCACGGAAATACTGATGAAATGCTTGAAAAGTATGCTGATATTGTGTCAGTCGGCACTATCGGCGATGTTATGCCCATAATGTCCGAGAACAGGACAATAGTAAAAAAAGGTCTTAAAAAGCTGAATACCTGTCCCTGTGCAGGTCTTGCGGCACTGATTGAGCAGTCGGGAATAGGTAAAAATGTAATTACATCAAACTCCGTTGCATTCGGTATTGTGCCGAGAATCAATGCGGCAGGCAGAATTGACAGCCCTCTCACAGCTTTGGAATTGCTTATTTCAGACGACAGATTTGAAGCTGAAAAGCTTGCGGCAAAGGTTTGCGGTATAAATGTTAAGAGGCAGGAAACGGAAGCCGAAATAACCGCTTTTGCAGAAAAGAAGCTTTTATCCGAGGGTGTTGAGATTTACGATAAAATTATTGTGGTTGACGGTGATAACTGGCACGAGGGTGTTATAGGAATTGTGGCGGCGAAAATTCTCAACAAATTCGGCAAGCCCACAGTTGTTATCTCAAAGGACGGAAATATCGCAAAAGGCTCCGGAAGAAGCATTGACGGATTTTCCTTACATAATGCTTTGTCAGGTGTGTCGCAATATTTTACTCAATTCGGCGGTCATGACAAGGCGGCGGGGCTTTCTATACCTACTGAAAATATAGAGGCATTTAAACAGGCTCTGAGAGATAATCTCAAACAAACTGATATGCCCTGTAATGTTCTGATAGTAGACGCCGTTATTGATATGTCTGAAATTAATATGGAATTGTGCGAATTTTTATCGGAGCTGGAGCCATTCGGTACGGATAATGAATTGCCAATATTTGCACTTGATAATTTAAGGCTTGAAAGCATAAGTCCCGTAGGTAACGGAAATCATTTAAGACTCACATTTTCAAAGGGGAATATAAAGATGCAGGCAATGTATTTTAATATGTCCATAACGGATTTTGATTATTCCATAGGCGAAACCGTAAATATTGCCGTTACCGTAGGTAAAAATGAATATATGGGCAGGGTTAAACCTTCTCTTACCGTCAGGGATATTATTTCACCCCATATAGATTATAATTTGGTTGTTAAACACGAAAGACTTTTCGAAGCTTTTAAACAGGGTGAAAATATAAGCCGTGAGGAAGCACAAAAGCTTATCCCCGACCGTAAAGTTTTAGAGGTAACATATAAATTTATCCGAGAAAAAAACAGATTCAATCCCGTTGCAATATGTAATATTTTAAATTCGGACGGCGGTATATTTGCCGCTGTTTTGGTTGCCGCAGATGTGTTTTTGGAAATGGGACTGATTGAATATTCCGAGAGCAATAACCTTGTTGTGACAAACAGCCCTAAGGTTGATATTGATAATTCTGCAATTCTAAAAAAATTAAAGGAGGTCTGACAATGGAAAATGTTAAAGAGAAATATCTTGAAGTCCGTAAATTGATGGAAAAAAACTGTAACAGCGAAGCCTTACAGACCATGGACAGAGCTTTTGAGTTGGCAGAGAAAGCTCATAACAACCAGAAAAGATTTTCCGGTCAGCCTTATATTGTTCACCCGGTGGAGGTTGCAAATATTCTTGCAAATATGGGACTTGATGCACCCTCGGTTATTGCGGCATTACTCCATGATGTGGTGGAGGATACAGAGTATAAAATTGAAGATATTATGACGGAGTTCGGTACGGAAATTGCTTCCCTTGTTGACGGTGTTACGAAGCTCGGCAAGGTCCCCCTTTCCACAAAGGAGGAGGTGCAGGCGGAAAATCTGCGCAAAATGCTCCTTGCTATGAATAAAGACATAAGGGTTATTATCATAAAGCTTGCGGACAGGATGCACAATATGCGAACCCTTGATTATATGACACCGCAAAAACGCAGGGATAAGGCACTTGAAACCCTTGAAATATATGCTCCCATTGCCCACCGTTTAGGTATCAGACCGATTAAAGAGGAGCTTGAGGATTTGGCTATCAGCTATCTTGACCCGGTGGCATACCACGAAATTGAAACCTCTCTTGAAAAGCAACAGAGTGCAAGAAAGGAATTTTTGGAAAGCATAAAGGAAAGAATAAAAGAACGGATTTGTCAGTCTGTACCAAATGCACATATTGACGGACGAATCAAAAGCGTTCACGGAATTTACCGTAAAATGTATATGCAGAACAAAAATTTCGATGAAATTTATGATGTATATGCGGTCAGGATAATTGTTGATAATGTTGAGGATTGCTACAATTGTTTCGGTATAATTCACGATATGTTTCAGCCGATTTTAGGACGGTTTAAGGATTACATTTCCACACCTAAGCCCAATATGTATCAGTCACTTCATACCACTGTACTTGACAAAGAGGGAATACCCTTTGAAGTACAGATAAGAACATGGGAAATGCACCGTACCGCTGAATACGGTATTGCGGCTCACTGGAAATATAAAGTTGGTATAAACGGAAAAGAAAAAATGGAGGAGCGGCTTTCCTGGGTCAGACAGCTTCTTGAAAGTCAGAAGGATGCTGATGATGTCGAGGATATCCTTCGCACCATAAAAACCGACCTTGTGCCGGAGGAGGTATTTGTTTTCACTCCCCGCGGCGATGTGATATGTCTGCCCACAGGTGCTACCGTAATTGACTTTGCCTATGCTATCCACTCCGCTGTCGGACATAAAATGGTGGGGGCAAAGGTTGACGGAAGAATTGTTCCCCTTGATTATAATGTAAAAACGGGTGAAATTGTTCATGTTCTGACTTCATCTCAGCAAGGCAAAGGCCCCAGCCGTGACTGGTTAAAAATTGTGAAAACAAGTCAGGCAAGAACTAAAATCCGCTCATGGTTCAAAAAAGAAAAACGGGATGAAAATATTATTGAGGGTAAAGCCGAAATTGAACGGGAATTCAGAAGAAATAATATCCGTTTTACCGATGAACAGTATAACGAATATATGCCAAAGTTAGCACTGCGTCAGAGGTGTAATACACTTGATGATTTTTATGCGGCAATAGGCTACGGCGGTATAAGCATAAACAAGCTTATGCCCAGAATTAAGGAAGAATATGTAAAATTATATAAACAGATACAGACTGAAAAAATTGTCCGTCAGGAGGTTAAAAGGACAAAATCCTCTGACGGTATTGTGGTTGAGGGTGTGGACAACTGTCTTGTAAAATTTGCGAAATGCTGTAATCCTTTGCCCGGTGACGATATAATAGGATTTATCACAAGGGGACACGGTGTTTCAATTCACAAAAAGGATTGTACAAATGTACCTAAATCCATAATCCTGAGCGAAGAGCCGGAAAGATGGCTCAATGCATATTGGGACAAAGATGTTAAAGAGGAATTTCAGTCTACCTTATCAATATCAGGGCTGGACAGATTGGGATTGTTTGCGGACATTGTCAATGCTATTGCAACTATGCGTGTAAATATTTCTTCAACAAATGCGAGAACAACAAGTGACGGCAGATATATACTGACAATGACTATCACCGTAAACGGTGTTGAACATCTCAACAATGTTATTGCAAAGCTTAAAAAAATCAAAGGCATATTATTGGTAGAGAGGGCGAATGTTTAAATGAAAGCTGTTATTCAGAGAGTTTCAAAAGCCTCCGTCACAATAGACGGCGATACAATTTCCGAAATAGGAAAGGGATATTTAATATTATTGGGAGTTATGGAAGGCGACACCGAAGCGCAGGCGGATTTGCTTGCGGAAAAAATTTCCAAGCTGAGGATTTTCGAGGATGAGAACGGAAAAATGAATTTGTCCGTCAGAGATGTTAAGGGTGAAATTTTGGTTGTTTCGCAGTTTACTTTGTGTGCGGATTGCAGAAAGGGCAACAGACCCTCGTTTTCTTTGTCCGCCAATCCCGACGAAGCCAACAGATTATATGTATATTTTACCGAGTATTTAAGAAAAGAATTTGATGTTGTTAAAACGGGTGAGTTCGGTGCGGATATGGATGTAATGTTGCACAATGACGGACCCGTCACCATAATTTTTGATACGGATATCTGGGAGAAAAAATAATGAGAATCGAAAAATTTTCCGACAATATGATGGATGAAAACTGTTATGTCATTACCGATGAAAAAAGCGGTGAAAGTGCGGTAATTGACCCCGGATTTGATGAAAGTAAATTGCTTAAATATATTAAAAAAAGTAATGTTAAATATATTCTCCTTACCCACGGACACTTTGACCATATCGGTGCAGTTTATGATATAAAAGAACTGACCGGTGCAAAGGTTTGTATTTCCAAGGCTGATGAACCCTGCCTTAACGATAACGAAAAAAATCTTTCAAAGCGTGCCTTCGGTTTTAAAATTAAAGATGTCAATGCCGACATAATATTTAATGACGGTGATATTATTAAATTGGGTGATAAGGAAATTAAAGTTATCAGCACTCCGGGACATTCTGAGGGTTCGGTGTGTTATGTAATTGAAAGTGAAAAAGTAATTTTTTCAGGTGATACACTTTTTCACCGTTCAATCGGCAGAACGGATTTTCCTGACGGTGATATTGAAAAAATGTATGCTTCTTTGCGTTTGCTGATGAAATTTAATCCGGAATATGATGTTTATCCGGGACACGGCTGTCAGACAACAATTGCGACGGAAGCTGAGCAGAATATGTACATCAGAGAAATGGGGACGCAGTTATGATACTTGTGGTGGAAAATCATAAATTCCATTACGAAATGGAAAACCTTTGCCGTGTTTATTACCCTTATGAGAAAATTAATGTAGTAAATGAATTAGCAGAGGAAGAAAAGACCGTTGTAACAGGTCTTAATTGTGAAAACGGTGTATATACTGTATATGTGAAAGCAGTTGACGGCGAAAAAATTTCAAGCCGCACCGAAACAGTCAAAGATGACGGTACGGATAAATCCCACGAACTGGAAATTTTAATGGCGCAGGAGTTATATGACTGCCTTTCCGAGATTACCGGCTATGTTCCCGACTGGGGAATTTTAACCGGTGTAAGACCCTCCAAGCTTATGAATGCCGTGATTGACGAGGTGGGGGAGGAAACAGCCCGTAAATATTTTACGGACACCTTAAAGGTTTCCGAGGATAAAACAAGGTTGGCTGTTTCCGTTGCAAATGCTGAAAAAAAGATAATGGAAAAATCAAAAAGTAATTCTGTAAGCCTTTATGTGTCCGTTCCTTTTTGTCCCACAAGGTGCAGTTACTGTTCCTTTGTTTCTCATTCCGTTAAAAATGCCCACAAGCTTATGCCCGTATATACCGAGTATCTTTGCAAAGAAATTGATATATTAGGCGAAACCGTAAAGGATTTGGGGTTAAGGCTTGAAACAATATATTTCGGCGGCGGCACGCCGACAATATTGACAGGTGAGCAGTTAAAGAGTATTTCCGATGCCATTGAAAGAAATTTTGATACTTCAACCGTCAGCGAATATACAGTTGAAGCCGGTCGCCCCGATACAATAACAAGGTCGGTTATGGAGTCTTTACTCCAAAGCGGAGTAAACAGAATCAGCATAAATCCCCAAACCTTCAATGACGATGTTTTAGAAAAAATCGGCAGAGCCCACACCGCATATAAAACGGTAGATGCCTATTCTGTTGCAAGGGATGCGGGACATAAAAATATTAATATGGATTTGATTGCAGGTTTGCCCTCGGATACTTTTGAAAGCTTTAAAATGAGCCTTGATAAAACTGTGGAATTAAACCCAGAGAGCATTACCGTGCATACTATGGCATTGAAGCGTTCGGCAAATCTTTTCAGAGATGACGAAGCACAGTTATCAGGGGGCAGGCTTACCGCCCAAATGCTCCAATATGCTTCCGGGGTTCTTTATAAAAACGGGTATTATCCATACTATATGTACAGGCAGAGCAGATGCATAGGCAATTTGGAAAATGTCGGTTGGTGCAAGCCGGGTTACGAATGTCTTTACAATGTGTATATGATGGAGGAATGTCATACGGTTTTAGCCGTCGGCGCAGGAAGCGTTACGAAATTAAAACAGCCTGACGGTCCGAAAATCGAAAGGGTGTTTAATTTTAAATATCCTTACGAATATCTTGATAAATTTGACGAGCTTATGAAAAGAAAAACAGAAATAGTTAATTTTTACAGGGAGTATTCCTATGATAAGTAATACATTGGAATGTATAAATGTTGAGGAAGAAAAAATACCTCAGCTTATTTCTGAATGTGAGGAAAATTTTCACCTGTCAATATGCAGGTTAGCGGATGCAATATGTAAAAAGAAATATCACGAAATAGTTTTGCTGGCAGGTCCCAGTGCTTCCGGAAAAACTACTATGGCAAATAAAATTATTGAGGAGCTTACGAAACGGGGCAGACAGTCCTATAAAATTTCTTTGGATGATTTTTATATGAACCGTGACGAAACACCGTTGAGAAAGGACGGCTCCCACGATTACGAAACAGTTGATGCACTGGATTTGCCGTTATTGTCGAGAACACTTACAAGCCTTGTAAAATACGGCGAATGTGAGCTTCCCATATTTGATTTTATGACGGGAAAAAGGTCTGATAAAACGGAAAAGCTGATTATCGACGATGATGATATAATAATTGTGGAGGGTTTGCACGCCTTAAATCCGAAAATTTCCGAAAAGCTTCCCAAGGAAAATGTTTTCAAGGTTTATATAAGTGTTTCTTCTAAAATATTAAATCAGGGAAAATCGGTTATGCACAGGCGGGATTTGCGCTTTGTCAGAAGACTGGTGAGGGATTATAAATTCCGTAACAGCTCCGTTGAAAATACATACAGTCTTTGGCAGTATGTTATCAAGAGTGAAGACGAGTACCTTTATCCTTTTAGGGATTCAGCGGATTTTAAAATAAATTCCACTCATTATTATGCCCCCTGCGCGTTTAAAAGTATTGCAATACCGCTTTTAAAAGAAATAAATGAAAGCTCTAAATATTATGAGTCGGCTCAGAGAATAATAAAAGGTCTTGAACACTTCAATACCGTTGATATAAAAAATATTCCCGAAAATTCTTTACTCAGAGAATTTTTAGGAAATTAAGAAGGATGTGTGATTTTTGGCTGAAAGAAAAAAACAATCAATGCTCAACGGTGCATTTGTGCTGGTTGCCGCCACAATGCTGGTTAAGGTTATCGGTGCATTGTACAAAATACCGCTTACTGCGCTCATAGGCGAAGTGGGCAGAGGATATTTTAACGCCGCCTATGAAATTTATACCCCCGTATATGCAATTTCTATGGCAGGCTTACCGGTTGCCGTTTCAAAAATGGTGTCGGAAAAAATGGCACTCAAACGCTATAACGATGTAAAAATGATTTATAAGGTAGCTTCAAAAATCTTCCTTATAACCGGTATTGTCGGAACAGCATTTTTATTGCTTATTGCGTTTCCTTATGCAAAATTTATTATAAAATCACCTCAGACTTTCACAAGTATTATTGCCATTGCACCCTCGGTGTTTTTTTGCTGTATGATGTCCACCTACCGTGGATATTATGAGGGTTTGAGCAATATGACCCCCACCGCCATTTCCGAAGTTATTGAGGCTATGGGTAAGCTTGCGGCAGGACTTGCATTTTCGTATGCCGTATCGGCTTACGGTATGGGACAGTACAGGAACGGCTTGCCTGTGTTCGGTAAGGTTGTTACCTCCGAAGCGGAGGCTTTAAGTGCCATTTATCCTTATACTGCCGCCGCCGCTATTTTGGGCGTCACATTGGGTACTGTTTTGGGTCTTATTTTCCTTGTGCTCAGACATAAGTTAAAGGGCGATAAAATTACAAAGGAAGAGCTTCTCGGTTCCCCTAAATCCATAAATAAAAGAGAAACCATGAAAATGCTTATTTCCTTTGCAATTCCCATGGTTTTGAGCGCATTGGTGCTTAATATTACAAACCTTATTGATACTGCTACAATTCAGAACAGACTGGCTTTTGCCGTTGCAAGGGATTTGCCGACGATTAAGGAAATGTATGCCGCTTCTCTGACGGCAAGCAAAACCCTTGACACAGATATTGCAAAATATCTTTACGGCGCTTACGGTGCGGCGTTGGATTTCAAAAATCTTATTCCGACAATTATTATGTCATTGGGTGTAAGTGCTTTGCCGGCACTGTCGGCGGCGTGGGCTGTCAAAGACAGAAAGCAGTCAAAAATCACCATTGAATCGGTTATTAGAATTACAATGCTTATTGCCATGCCGGCAGGTATAGGTATGGCAGTTTTGGCTAAACCTATTTTAACGCTGGCTTACGGCGGAAGCGAAGCGGAAAATCTGATTCCCGTAGCTACTCCGATTTTACAGATGTGCGGATATGCCACATTCCTGTTTGCACTTTCTTCACCGCTTACCAGTATGCTTCAGGCTGTCGGCAGAGCGGATTTGCCCCTTAAAGGATTGGTCGTGGGTGCGGTTATCAAATTTGTCTGCAACTATGTTTTGGTAGGTAATGCAAGAATCAATATTAACGGCGCTCCCATCGGTTCAATAGCCTGTTATTGCTTTGTGACAATTTTCTGTCTTGTGTCCCTTATAAAAGTGTCAAAGGTGAAACTGAACTATATTTCAATTTTCTTAAAGCCCACCGTGGCAGGTGTTCTTTCGGGTGCCGCCGCCTGGGTGACATACAGCCTTATGGGCAGGGTTTTGCCACAGGGCGATATTACAAGCCGTCTTAACGGAACAACTATGTCGGCATTGGTTTCTGTCGTTGCGGCGGTAATTATTTATGTTGTTGCCCTGCTTTTAATCAAAGGAATATCGGAAGATGACCTTGAAATGATACCAAAAGGTAAAAAAATTGCAAAAGTACTTGCAAAATTTGGATTATTAGGTTAAAATATATTAGAACCTTTTGCGATTGGGGCAATATTATGGTAGATTTTGAATTTAAAGACAGTTATAATGTCTATGACCTTGTAAGGATTATGGAAATACTCCGTGGTGAGGGTGGCTGTCCCTGGGATGCCGAGCAAAACCACGAAAGTATTAAAAAGAATTTTATCGAAGAAACTTATGAGGTTATCGAAGCTATCAATAAAAAGGATAAGGACCTTTTGTGTGAGGAGCTCGGGGATGTAATGCTTCAGGTTGTGTTCCACACACAGATGGAAAAGGAAGTCGGTAATTTCGATTTCGATACGGTGTCCGACGGTATATGTAAAAAGCTTATTGAGCGTCACCCCCATGTGTTCGGTGATATTACGGTAAACAATGTGGATGATGTTCTCAGCAATTGGGATTTGATAAAGAGAAAATCCAAGGGTCAGAAGGACCAGGCTCAGGCTATGATGAAAATTCCCAAAGAGCTGCCCGCACTTATGCGTGCTCAGAAAATTCAGGAAAAGGCTCACAAGGCGGGATTTGACTGGGATAACATAAGCGGTGCCGTCGAAAAGCTTCACGAAGAAATCAGTGAGGTTGAAGATGCTTTAAACGAAAAAAACCCTGACCATATAAAAGAAGAATTGGGCGATTTGCTTTTCGCCGCCGTCAATGTTTCGAGATTTGCGGATATTGATGCGGAGGAGGCACTCACCGTTTCAAATGATAAATTTATAAGCAGATTTACTGCGGTTCAAAATCTCGCAAAAGAAAAAGGTTTAGATATGAATACGGCTTCAATTGAGGAGCTGGACAAGCTTTGGGAAGAAGCTAAAACATTGGAGTAAACATCATTAGATGTTTAAATAAAAAATGGAGGAAGAAAAATGAACAAAACAGAACTTATCAATGCTGTTGCAGAAAAAGGTTTGACTAAGAAAGATGCAGAAGTTGCAGTAAACGGTGTTCTTGATGCAATTGTTGCAGAGCTTGCAAAGGGTGAAAAAGTACAGCTTATCGGTTTCGGTACTTTTGAAGTTCGTGAGCATGCTGAAAAGCAGGGCCGCAACCCTCAGACAGGCGAAGCTATGGTTATTCCTGCATCAAAATCCCCCGCATTCAAGGCAGGTACTGCATTTAAAAACGCTGTAAAGTAATTAATCAGGCTATTTTTCAATAAAAACATACAGATGATTTTATCTGTATGTTTTTTATTTAATTAGTTAGAAGTTAGGAGTTGAGTGTGGGCAAAGCCCACACCCATTGTTAATTAAGAATTAAGAATTAAGAATTGACGGTGGGTTTTACCCACACCCATTGTTATGTTTTCGGAAGAAAACTGCTGTCATTCAACACTCAACATTCCACATTCAACATTGAGTAGCAGATCGCCGCAATTACATTAAATTTGTAAGATGTACAGGGAGAATTAACTTTTATGAGATTGGATAAATATTTAAAGGTATCAAGAATAATCAAAAGAAGAACAGTTGCCAACGAGGTATGCGATGCAAAGCATGTTACTGTCAACGGTAAAATCGCCCGTGCATCTTTGGAAATTAAGGTCGGAGATGTTATCGAGATTACAATGGGAAGTAACAAAATTAAGGCACAGGTTCTTAAAGTGACTGAATATGCCACAAAAGAAACGGCTGATACGATGTATAAGCTTTTATAAGTAACATAAATTATTCCCCCGTTTCATATATTTTACTGATATATTTTTTGGGGGCTTGAATATGACAGAGGATAGAAATTATCAACCTGTTTTGCACAATCTTTCAATGGAAAACAGGGAAAAGTTAAAAATATCGGGAGTATCTGATGTGGACAGCTTTGATGATGAAACGGTTATCATTTACACACAGATGGGCGAATTGACGGTTAAAGGGAAAAATTTGCAGATTAATTCTTTGTCGACCGAGGTAGGGGAGCTTACAATGCAGGGTAATATCGTTTCACTGGTATATACCGACTCCAAACCTAAGGCAAAGGGCTTTTTTGCCAAGGTGTTTCGGTAAATGTTCGGTATAGGTATTGCAGAACAGACGAAAATATTTCTCTGCGCTTTTGGCTTCGGATTTGCTGTCGGATTTTTATATCTTGTTCTGAATAATACCAGAAAACTGATTTTTAAATCCGATGTTGCGGTTTATATTCAGGATATACTCTTTTCTTTGCTATTGCTTTTCGGTGTTTTTAATACGGTATTGATTATTAATAAGGGTGAACTGAGAAGTTACATATTTTTGGGAATGTTTCTCGGATTCCTTGTGGGAAGATATTCCTTTAACGGCGTAATTGACGGTATTTTATTATTGATTTTGTCACCTTTTTTTAATATAAGTAAATTTATGAAAAAAATTTTAAAAAAATTTAAAAAATCACTTGAAAATTCTATGTAATATATTGTATAATCTATTAGTAATAATATTTTATGCAGGGAAGAAGCTTATGAAAAAGGTTTTGCGTAAAAGAAAATTTAAACGCAGCGTGCTTTTGATTTTTGCATTTGTTGCCGTAGTATCTCTTATAGGTGGGTCTACTGTTGCAACAAGTGTCAAAATTAAGAAGGAAAAACAAATTCTTGCCGGTGTTCAGTCTGAATGTGACGCATTAGAAGCCGAAAACAAAAAGTTAAAGGCTATTATAAATTCTGAAAATAAAGATGCTTTTATTAAAAAGATTGCGCGTGAGAACGGTTATGTCAGACCTAACGAGCGTGTTTATGTAGATATTGCGACGGACAAATAGGGGGAATTTGCTTTTTATGCCAGAAGTTGGGGAAATACTTGAGGGAAAGGTGACCGGTATTACAAATTTCGGTGCCTTTGTTGAATTATCTGACGGAAAAACAGGAATGGTACATATCTCAGAGGTGGCAAGCACTTTTGTCAAGGAAATTAAGGATTTTCTTACGGAAGGTCAGCAGGTCAAGGTTAAGGTTATGTCTGTGGGTGATGACGGTAAAATCAGTCTTTCAATGAAACAGGCTGAGGAAAAACCTGCTCAGGAAAACCGCCGTCCTCCCAGAAGAAGCAATCCTAATGTCTGGCAGGGTGTGAAATCCGCTCCGCCAAAGGAAAACCAGTCGTTTGAGGATATGATGGCTCGTTTTAAACAGGTTAGTGACGATAAAATGAGCGATTTGAAGCGTTCAACCGAGGCAAAACACGGCGGCGGCTTCTCCCGCCGAGGCGGAAATAAAAATTATTAAGAATAATATTTAACGCAGGTTATCCGATATGGATTGCCTGCGTTTTGCAATTATATTATTTCGTTTATCAGTTGTGCCAAATCGGGGCAAATATTATTTACTTCCGATTTTATGTCATCGTCGGCGCTTGCTATGCAATAGCCGTTAAATTCTCTCAGCATAACAAGGTCATTGGGGCTGTCGCCTACGGTGTAAATGTCTTCTTTTTTTATGTTATGCATTTTTGCAAGCTCATATATTCCCACAGCCTTTGTGGCTTTTGCGGACACAATATCCATACCTATACCGGCTCGGTTTTCATAAATATTGAGAATATCACCGTATTCTTTTTCAAGTCCCTTTTTAAAAACTCTTGCTTCATCTAAATTTCTAAACCATACGGTCATTTGGTGCAATTCCCTGTCATCATCGGTATATTCGCAACCGTTGGGTTCGTAATTGTCGGCAATACGGAGAATTTTATCAAACAGTGAAATATCAAAACCGTTTTTGTAAATAAGCTTTCTGTTCTCGTCAACAATTTTCGCACCGTTGGCAAAAATTATGTAGTCCACATTGTCGCCGATTTCCCTGTCCATCAGGTCATACCATTGTCTGCCTGTTGCTATTGCAAAGAGATTACACCGATTTCTCCATTCCTTAATTGCATCAATTTCTTCCGGGGTGATTTTCCAGTTACGGAAAAGTGTTCCGTCAAAGTCACTTACTAATAATTTCATAAAATCCTCAATTAAATAATACTTGCTCCGCAATTTCAGCGGCGTCCTCTACCATTTTAAGGCAGGGGCGTTTTTTATAGTATTCTTCATCTCTGACCTGTGGCTGAGACGAAATTTTCGCATCTTTTTTTAATTCCAAAAGCTCACGGCAAATGTAAGTGCCGTTGCGTTTTTTAAATTCTTCTGCAATTTTCTGTACGGCTTCATAATTTTTTCGCTTGTTGTCTGGGGTGTTGCCGTAAACAAAACCGCACAGCATAGCCGCTCCGCTTAAAGCACCGCAGACCTCACGAAGCCTGCCTATACCGCCGCCTAAGCCAATGGCTACCTTTAATGCGGTGTCCTCGTCCATACCTGTTTTATCCGCAAATGCGGCAAATACGGACTGTGTGCAATTGTAGCCGGCTAAAAATAATTCTCTTGCTTTTGATATGTGATTTGATTTTGACATATTTTACCTCAAATATTTGATTAAACATTCGGCTGAATTTTCTTCCAATTCAATTTGATGTTCCGCATCGGGTATATTTTCAAGATAATGTGCGTCCGAACTTCTGATAATTTTCAGATTTTCAAGTCCGAAAAGCTTTGTATAAGCTTCTATTTTTTCACCGTCAGAAAATTCTGCGACGGTAAATCCCTGTTCTGTGGGGAAACCGCCCAATACGGATATAATGCTGTAAGAGTCACGGTTTAAATGTGCCGGATAGCAGATACCGCCGAAGCTTTCAACTATGTCCTTAACATTTTCAACGCTTATATTTGAAGCGATTGTGAGCAAGCCCTTATGAATACCCACAACCTCGTCATCCTCATTCATAATAAGCTGGTTACCGAAAATTTCGGGATTATTGGGAATGTCCATGGAATTTTCTTCCACATAATCGGAAAACTTCATAGCCTTTTCTACTGTGGGAAAAAGGCACACAATGTGAATTTCCTCCGAAGTACAAAGCTCCATACCGGGGATAACCGTAATGCCGTTTGCTTTGCCTACTTTGACGGCAGCTTCGCAATTTTTACAGCAATTATGGTCGGTAAGGGCAATAATATTATACCCGGACAGGGCCGCCATACACACAATATTGTTGGGGGTCATATCGTCACGGCGGCAGGGGGATAAACAGGAGTGAATATGAAAATCATAATACAGCTTCATGACAATCGTA
>JAZUIT010000159.1:0-3586 GCA_045642385.1 Acutalibacteraceae bacterium | reverse complement strand
ATATCAATAAATCTTGAAACATTATTTTTCACTTTTATTGCCGCTGCTGTTCCTGCCGCTTGACCGACCGCCATACATGTTGACATTATCCTTGCAGGTCCCAATGCCTGACCTTCGGCATCAATGCAACGACCGGCAACAATTATATTGTTTGAATTTTTTGGTATTAACGCTCTATATGGTATTGAAACAATACCTTCCTTTGGTCTTGTATATTTATTCGCAAAGATTTGCCCGCCGTTCTTTCGTGACAAATCAAAATGCCGTCCTGCCAAAGCAATTGTATCGTCAAAATGAGTGCTGTATAACGCATCCATTTCTGTTAATTCATACTCTGCGACTATTCGTCTTGTTTCTCTGACACCCGGATACTGAGCAGTAAGTCTGAGACGACAATTTTCGCAACCGGGAATGTATTTTTTAAAAATAATCTCTGTCAACATTTTGGCACGGTGTCTGCCCCAAAAAGTATGTTCGGAAAGTTCTTTTCCGCTCGTTCCGTCTATATATTCATTTGTGCCGTCGTTTACCATAAATACTCCATCTTGCAACATCGGGAAAATAATTAGTGAACTTGGTAAATCATCAGCAATTTCAGGATTTTCTTCCTTTGCTTTTTTACATATATCCCTAAACCACGGGTCATTGCCGTCTTTTAAGTGTTTTTCAATTTTTGATGCATCAATATTTTCAATATGCGTTACAAAACCAACCGCAATCATTTCGCCGGTTATTTTATCACCTTTTATAGTTTTATATCCTGAGCGTTCAACCATGTCGGCATCGCCGCTGCAATCAATCAAAACTTCACACGGAACAAACTGCAAACCGCTTTTATTGGAAATATAAACACCTTTAATAGTGTTATTTTCAACAAGCGTATCAATGGCATGGGTATAATAAAGTACATCAAGACCGGATTCAATAGCCATATCATCAAAGCACCGCTTGCCTATCTCAATGTCAAATGTAAATTCATCATGACAGCCAAGTCTGTCTAATCCGGGATATTTGTCTGTTTGCGCCAACTTGCAAGGTCCGATTCCGCCGTTTTCACTTTTTATTTTAGTTACAACTTCATCAAAAATACCACCAACCGCTTTTCTCGGATGCGGCAATTCGGAATATTGTAAATTCTGAGCAATCATTTTCGGGAAAGGAATAGAACCGGTTGTCGCCCCTAACATAAACGGCAAAGCACCCGATGTTGAAGTTCCTCCCAAGCAACCGTTTCCTTCAATCAAAAGCGTTTTGCAACCTTTTCTTGAAGCAGAAATTCCTGCGGCAAAACCAGCAGGACCTCCGCCGACAACAACAACATCATATTTATCTATTGTTTTTATATTGATTAAACCGTCCATCAACTTACCCCTTTTAGACCAAAGTTACACTAATAGTCTATTCTACATAAAAATTATACAACATTAAGTTTGTTAAATAAATAATCCAAATAGCCGTTTTCATTTACCAATTTTGCTATTTTTGTTTGGTTTTAACAAATATTTACAAACAACGGCAAGCAAACATATTGAAATTATGTAATAATATCGCTCTTTTTTAAGTTTCTATACTCATTTGGACTGCAACCAACCATTTTTTTGAAGTATTTATTGAAAATAGAGCATTGTTCAAAATGAAGAACCGTAGCTATTTCATTTACTTTCATATTGGTGGTTATTAAAAGTTTTTTTGCTTCTGCAATCCGTAATTCATTTTTATACTGAACAATTGACTTGCCCGTCAATTCCTTAAATAAATGCGAAGCTCTTGAAGGGCTAATGTGTATTTGTTTACAAATATTATCAATCGTTAGGCAAGAATAATCACTGCTATTCTCATTTATGTATTTCGCTATCATATCAATAGTGCTGTTTTTTTCGGAAATCCCAAACGGTTCCGAATAGGAAACTATATTTGTAAGTATTTGAATAATCGACATTACAATATTTGCGTTTGCACATGGTTCGGATAGATTCTTAAAATTCTCCGATGCAATTTCAAACTGTTTGTCAATTATCCTAAGTGCATTTGAATTAGGATTTAAGAAAAAAGCAGAACCGCCCACGGCAAAAATGTTTTCTTTTGCAAAATCTTCAAACCCTATCATTAAACATATTTTTTCAAAAAAATCATAATCAACTATCAACTTGCTACGGTTATATGTTTCGGGATTATCCGGATTTGAGTGATGCATTTCAACGCCGTTTATCAAAAAAATATTGCCCGGCTCTATCGGAAGAACTTTATCCTTAACGATAAAATATCCTCCTTTTGACCATGTTTGTATTATTTCTATGCTGTTATCCATATGTGCAAGTCCGTAGTTCGGGTCCTTACCCACAATTTTATATTCCGATTCTATGATAAATTGGCAATCCATTTTTTGTCCTCCTCAATTCGGTGTTGAATTTTTTCAAAAAAATATATATTCACTATTATTTTAACAAAAAATTCTATAAAAAAATATCAAAATATTATTTGAAATTTTATTGTGGTTGCTTTTTTTGCTTTTTTATGATTTAATTGTAAAAGAAAAAATAAAAGAGGCATTTATTATGAAAGATAGAATAATATACCGTCAAAAAAACAAAGATGAATTATTTGAAACATGGCACGCATCAACAAATACGCTTATTATTTTTGTATATTCTGATGAAGGCAGTATTGTTTGCAGTAAAAAAATATACCCGATAAAAAGAGGAACTTTGGTTTTGATATCCGCAAATGAATATCATTATACAATGCAACAATACCCGGAAAAATACGAACGAAGTAAATTGATATTTTTACCAGATGAAATGGACAAAATATGTAATATTTTTGATAAAGACAGTGTGTTTTTTAATCTCAATTCCAATTCAATTATTTATGCACAAATTGATGATAAGGAATTTAACGATGTTGATGACATATTCAGAACTATAAACAATGCCGACCAACATTCAAAATACTTTGAATCCATACTCTATTCAAACTGCTTAAAACTTTTTATTTATTTAGACAAATACTGTGTTGAAAGTAATTCTGTTTCAAGAAACTTTATATATAAAGCCATACAGTATATTAACCAAAATATCAAAAGTAAGATTACGATAGATGATTTATGTTCAACTATCGGAATCAGCAAGTATTATTTTTGCACACAATTCAAAAAGAAAATCGGAAAAACCGTGATGGAATATATCTTAGAAACACGCATAGTTTTGTCTAAAAATATGCTTGAAAAAGGAAGCAGGTCAATAACCGAAATCTGCGAAGAATGCGGTTTCAGCAGTCAATCATATTTTTCTCAAGTATTCCATAAAGCAACAGGATTTACTCCGTCAAATTACCGTAAAAAATTCCAAAAGTAGCGTTATATCAATTCAAAATTCTTAAATATATTTTATCACAAAGAAAAGTTCAAACAAATGTCCGATTTTTACCAATTCAGTTCTATGATGTATTGACTTAAAGTATGGATGAGATATGCAAAAATATTTTTTGATATAAAAGCCCTCCCATGGTAGCCCTTTTATTCTACCTTAGGAGGGTTTTTACTATTGTCCGTTTTTTAAGATTCTGTGCAGGAATCAGCGATGTGCTT
>JAZUIT010000158.1:0-3789 GCA_045642385.1 Acutalibacteraceae bacterium | reverse complement strand
CTTTGACGCACAGGGCTTGTGGGTTGAGGTTGAGGTTGAAAAAGAATTAGGCTTTAAAACAAAGAGAGATATCGAAAATTTCGGTATGGACAAGTTCACACGCAAATGTGTTGAAAGAGTTAAGAAGTTTTCCGGTATTATCACTGAACAGTCAAAGAGATTAGGTCAGTGGATGGATTGGGATAATTCCTATTTCACACACACCGATGAAAATATTCAGGGTATCTGGCATTTCTTAAAGACCTGTAACGACAATGGCTGGATTAGAAAGGAATACAAGCCTATGCCGTGGTGCCCCCGTTGCGGTACATCTCTTTCCGTGCATGAAATGTCCGGCTTATATAAGCTGATGACACATAATTCCGTTTTCTTCAAGCTCCCTATAGTCGAGCTTGATTCCAAGATTATTGTATGGACAACCACACCCTGGACACTTTCTTCCAATGTTGCACTTGCCGTTAACCCCGATATTGATTATGTTGAGGTTAAGGTTAAGAGCGAAGAAAAAACAATTATCCTTGCTAAAAACGCAATTAAGCATTTGGGCGATGATAAGCTGGAAGTTTTAAGAGCATTTAAGGGTTCCGAGCTTGTAGGTCTTCACTATGAAACCTGCTTCCCCGAATTGGAAGCTCAGAAAGATATTGACCATAAAATCGTACCGTGGGAGGATGTTGACGCCGAGGAAGGTGTTGGTGTTGTTCACATTGCTCCCGGTTGCGGTGCAGAAGACTTTGAGTTGGGTCAGAGATTAGGTTTGGCACAGGTTATGCCCGTTGACGATACAGGTATTTTCCTTGACGGCTTCGGCTTTATGAGCGGTAAGGACAGCCACGAGATTGCGGATGAGGTTTTCGCAGAGCTTGAAAAGAGAAACAAGCTTTATAAGGTTGAACCCCATGAACACAGCTATCCTGTTTGCTGGCGTTGTAAGTCCGAGGTTATTTTCAGACTTGTTCCGGCATGGTATATTATTACAGAAGAAATTAAGCCTAAGCTTATCGAAGCCGCTTCAAAGGTTCAGTGGGAACCCGCTTCCAACGGTAAGCGTATGAATGACTGGCTTTCCAATATGGGTAACTGGAATATTTCCCGTAAGCGCTATTACGGTATGCCCCTGCCGTTCTACCCCTGCGATAACTGCGGACATCTGACGGTTGTCGGTTCTAAGAAAGAATTGAGAGAGCTGGGCGGTGAAGCTGTTGACAAATTACCCGAGCTTCACAGACCGTGGATTGATGATATTGAAATCACCTGCCCTAAGTGCGGTAAAAAGGTTAAGAGAGTAAACGAAATAGGTGATGTCTGGCTTGATGCCGGTATTGTTCCTTTCTCAACAACGGGATATTTCACCGATAAGGAAGAATGGAAAAAGAATTATCCTGCCGAATGGATTACCGAAATGCGTGAGCAGGTTCGCCTGTGGTTCTATTCAATGTTATTTATGAGCACCGTTTTGGAGGGCAGAGCGCCTTATGACAGGGTACTGTCATACAGTACGGTTGTTTCCGAGGACGGTTCTAAGTTCTCCAAGACAGGATTTATGATTAAATTTGACGAAGCGGCTGAAAAAATCGGTGCCGATACGGTAAGATATCTGTACGCAGGTGCTCCGGTTGCAAATGATGTTCGTTTCGGCTTCAATCTTTGCGATGAAGCGAGAAGAAAGATGCTTTCATTCTGGAATGTTTATACTTTCTTTGATACTTATGCAAAGCTTGATAAACCTGATTTTACAAATTATAAACCTGATAAGAGTGCTATGACACCCCTTGACCGCTGGCTTGTAATTCGCACAAATGAATTTATCAAAAAAGCCACGGAATATATGGATGACTATAAAACATATCTCCTTATTAAAGAATTTGAAGCATTTACGGATGACATCAGTAACTGGTATATCAGAACCAACCGCCGTCGCTTCTGGAAAACCGAAGACAATGACGACAAAATGCTGGCATATTGGGTACTTTATAACTCCATCGAAGCCGCAACAAAGGTAATGGCTCCCATTATTCCGTTTATGACAGAACATATCTGGCAGGAGCTTGTAAGAAAGGTTATGCCCGGAAGTGAAATTTCCGTACATTTAAGCGACTGGCCGAAGCCTCTTGAAGGCTTTGAGGATGACGGTGTTATTGAACAGACAACACTCGCCCGTGATGTAATTGCCACCGCTATGAGATTGAGGAACGAAAAGCAATTAAAGGTTCGTCAGCCTCTTTCTACACTTTATGTGTGCTGTGATGAAGCTACTGCTGATAAAATCAAAGTATTTGAGAAAAATATTCTTACTGAGCTTAATATTAAAGCAATTCAGTATATAGGCGATTTCAGCGCATTGGAAGAAAGCTTCCTCACCGTAAACTTCAAGGTTGCCGGTGCAGTATTAAAGCAGAATGTCAACAAGATGAAAGAAACACTCAATAATCTTTCCGATGACGAAATGAAAGCTCTTGCAGAAGCGGTAAAACAGGGCGGAAATGTTAATGTTCCCGGTTGGGACGAAGAATTTTCCGCAACAATCTTTGCACTTCAAAGCAAAACAAAGTCCGGTATTGTTTCTTCAAAATGTGAAAGCGAAGTTACCGTGGCTTTGGATGTTGTTCTTACAGATGAGCTTATCGCCGAGGGTGCTGTCCGTGATATTATCAGACAGTTCCAGATTTTGAGAAAAGAAGCCGACTATAATGTTGAGCAGAGAATTAATGCTTATATTAAGGCTGACAGCGAATTTATCGCAAACGCCGTTAAACAGAGTGAAGACCATATCAAAGCGGAGCTTTTGGCAGACACTTTGGTTATGGGCGATACAAATAATACCGACCTGAGTAAAGAAATTCAGGTGGGTGACGAAACAGTTACGATTGCAGTAAAAAAGGAGAATTAATTATGCAGATTACAAAAGATATGACAATCGGTTCAATACTTGATGCAGACAGAGATACAGCAAAATTTTTCCTTGAAATGGGAATGCATTGTTTAGGATGTCCCTCCGCAAGAGGAGAAAGCGTTGAGCAGGCTTGCAGAGTTCACGGCGTGGATGTTGACGAGCTTGTGAAGAAAATAAATGACTTCCTTGCATCTAAGTAAGAGGCTTTTAACAGCGGCAAATATGGTTAGAATAGGCAGGTCGGTTGCCGATATAGGTACCGATCATGCCTATTTGCCTATATATTTAATTCAAAATAATATTGCGAAAAATTGTATTGCGGCTGATTTGCGTGAAAAGCCTTTGAAAAATGCACAGTCCGCCATCAATTTTTACAAACTCAATGATAAAATTGAAACCGTCCTTTCCGACGGGCTTGATAATATATCACCGTATTCTGCCGATGATTTTATTTTCTGCGGAATGGGTGGTATTCTTATTACTCAGATATTAGACAGAGCAGAATGGCTTAAAAATCCCGATAAACATATCATTTTACAGCCAATGCGACATATTGAAGTTGTGAGAAAATATTTGCTTGATAACAGCTTTGATATAATTGATGAGGTTGCGGTCGAAGACGAGGGCAGGATATATATTTGCATAAATGCGGTATATACGGAAAACTTTGAGCCTTACAGCATTTACATAGGTAAGCTCAATGTCAATGACGGATTATCCGCCGAATACCTTAACAGACAGTACAGGAGGTTTAATACAAGGCTTATGTCATTGCAAAAAGCACAGATTAAACCCCAAGAACAGGAAGAATTAAGGAAAATTATCAAAGAATTTGAGGATGCGGGAATATGCACAAAGTAAAGGATATATTTGAATTTATTAATTCACATTCACCT
>JAZUIT010000157.1:0-2555 GCA_045642385.1 Acutalibacteraceae bacterium | reverse complement strand
AAGGTTTATAACGAAAAGAAGGTTTGTATTGTTGCCGTTTCCGAGGGGGTAAAGGATAAGGACGGTAAATTTATTTCCGAATACGGTTCATCACTGGCGAGTCAAAAAGATGTTTTCGGTCATTCTCAAATGGGCGGTCTTGCGGCTACATTGGTTCAGTATGTTAAGGATTATAACGGTGCTAAAACCAGAGGAATTGAGTTTTCACCCTTACAGCGTTGTGCCGCACACTGTGCTTCCTTAACTGATATTAACGAGTCTTATATGGCAGGTAAAGCCGCCGTTGATAACGCAGTAAACGGTATCACGGATAAAATGGTAGGCTTCAAGAGAGCTGACGGTGACGAATATAAGTGTGAAATTCTGCTTTCCGATTTGACAAGCGTTGCAAATGCCGAAAAGCAGGTTCCCCGTGAATGGATGAACGAGGAGGGCAACAGAATGTTACAGCCGTTTATGGATTACGCACTTCCGCTTATTCAGGGTTCACCTGTTATCCCCACCGAAAACGGTATGCCGAGATACCCGAAGCTTAAAAAAGTTTTTGTGAAATAATAAGGTTATATATAAAAAACAACTCGACTTTAAATTAGTCGGGTTGTTTCGTTTAATATCACTTTTTTTCGCTTAAAAATCTTTTGAGCATAAATGCCATAAAGTACGGTATGGTATAAAATTTACCGTTAAATCCGATATTTTTATTTGCAAGCTTTATTCCGTATTTTATATCCTCATAAGCATCTTTATTGATTAGTGAGTTAAGCGAAGCGGTGGAAGCATCGTTAGCCTTAACTTCTACGGGGACAAGTGAATTGGCATCCCGTACAAAGAAATCCATTTCAAGAGTACTTTTTTCATTGCGATAGAAGAAAAGCTCATAACCTTGTTTCGTAAGCATATCCGCTACAATATTTTCATAAATTGCACCTTTATATGTGTTGAAATTCTTGTTACTGCGTAGGTCATTTTGTACTTCATCATCCAGTGAACCAATAAGAAGTCCTGTATCTCTAAAATATATTTTATAATTATCGGGATTATAATTTCCTTTCAGCGGAAGCTCAGGGGATGACATACAATGACACACACTGATTATTCCGGCATTATTCAGCCATTCCACAACACCCACATAATCCCTGTTTCTTGCTCCAGATTTAATTTTGGAAATCTGGAATTTTTTGTTGTCCTTTCCGAGAAAAACAGGAATTTTGCGGTAAATGTCTAATATTTTACCTTTGTCAAGACCGTGAGCATATTTTGTTATATCTTCCTCATAATCAAGCAAAAGTTGTTTCTGTAATTTAAGAGTACCGCTGTAATTTTTCTGTTGAATAAAGGTAAATACCACTTTGGGCATTCCGCCCAGCACCATATATTCTCTGAAATTATTAAGCATAACATCATATTCAAGCTGTGAAAGGGGAGTAGTTGTAAGCAGCTTTTGATATAGCTGTTCAATTTGTTCAGGGCTATATCCTTTCGCCCATAGATATTCTTCAAAATCAAGGGAATACATTTCGTAATCCTCTTTATATCCCACACTGTTGGATTCGATTTCATTGTAGTTTATACCCATAAGCGAACCGGAGCATATAACATCAAACCGTCCGTCTATTTTAAAAGTTTTTAAACTGGTTGCACAGTTAATACAATCTTGTATTTCGTCAAAGAAAATGAGAGTGTCACCGCTGATAAATTCAAAATCAGGATTAATAAGCGAAATGTTTCGGAGAATTGTGTCAACCTCAAAGCCGTCATCAAATATACTTTTATATTGTTTTTGCAGTGCAAAGTTTATTTCCACAACGGATTTATAATTGTTTTTTGCAAAAAAATCTATGGTTTCAGTTTTACCGATTTGCCGAGCACCTTTAACTATAAGCGGAAATTTGTCGGAATTGTTTTTCCATTCAATAAGGAATTTATCTGTTTTTCTTGTTAACCGTTCCATTTTTGCACCTACTTTCCATACTGTGAGTATAGTGTACCACAAAATTCCGGTTGTTTCAATAGCAAATTCCCACATTTTTCCGACTGTTTTTGACTAAAATTTCACATTTTTCCAGAAATCCCGATAGAAACGCAGTTTTGCATTTCTATCGGGTTTGTTTTTTGTTATTTAATCCCTGTCATTTGTGGGGTCGTTGTCACAGCAGACATCGGGTTTTGCAGGGGCTTTCTTTTTGGGAGCTGGTTTTGTTGTATCTCCCAAGCCGGTTGTTTCGCTGAACACAACATTATTTTTTACCGCATTTACCGCATCCGTGGGGATAATAATTTTTGATGCCGTGCCGTCCGAAAGCTTAACAAGTGCTTCATATTTTTTAAGCTCTAAAACCGCATTGTCAACGCTTGCTTCTTTCAAAAGCTTCAAGCCGTCGGCTTCCGCTTGCTTTTGAAGGAAAATTGCTTTCGCTTCACCCTCGGCTCTGGCAATTCTTGCATCTCTTTCACCCTCTGCGGCAAGTATCATTGCCTGTTTGTCACCCTCAGCACGGGTTATGGCGGCGGCTTTGTGACCCTCTGCCTGCAACAAAGTTTCACGCCTGTCTCTT
>JAZUIT010000156.1:0-6790 GCA_045642385.1 Acutalibacteraceae bacterium | reverse complement strand
TGAACTTCACCTTCAAGCCGCTGTCCCTGTGATTTATCATCAGATATCGCAATATGGTCTACTGTCACATAATATCCGCAGTCTTCACAAGACTTTAAGAAGTGCCAAAGCTGATCATAATTGCTCACGGTTTTCAGTTTCATCTCAAGCAAGTAGAAATTTTCGGCATTTACGATTTCCTCGGTTGTTCCGTCTTCGTTTTCAATAAGACCGCCTTTAACGAAGGAAGCGTTACCGTTCATGCTAATTTCGTTAAATTGAACGCCCGAAGTTGCGGCACCGTGTTCAACGATTTTAAGCATTTCGGGAACATCAATACTCTTATTGAGCAAATTGGAATTTTCCTCAGAGCCGCCGATAAGTGCATTGATTTTTGCCTGATAAGTTTTGATGAGAGCCGGAGCCTTCCGTGCTTCTTCAACCTTATCTGCAAGTTCGGTAATCTGATTGCCGAGTTGTTCAATTTGTTCTGTGTTTGATTTATAAACGAAAAAGTGAAGCAAAGTGAAAATCAAACCGACAGCAACAAGAATAAGAACGATTGTCGATATTTTCTTTTCAAGACGATTCATTTTGTTCATTCGGCAATACCTCCGATCTTAACCGTAATTGAGAATACCCAGCGAACTCTGTCATCTACAACGGACTTTGTAATTGTGGAAACATTGATGTATTCCAGCTTTTCTTCCTGCAATCTGTCAAGGAAACCGCTGATTACGGTTCTGTCAGACGATGAATATTCCATTCTGTAGGTGTATTCACCGGTACTCTTTAATTGACCGTCAACGCCTGTAAGCTCTGCTTCTGCGGGCTTATTCTTGGCGATAATGGTAAACAGTTCGGTCATCGTGTTATCAATGTTCGGAATCAAAGTAATGTTTCCGGAATCAATGCCGAGCAAGAGATTGTCATACTGTTCCTTTAAGGCATTGAGTTCATCAAGATGACCTTCTTCAATGATTTTCTGGTCGGTCGCAATTTCACGGTTCAGGTCTCCGATTTTGAAGTATTCACTGACCGCCACAAATGCCATGATGATAAGGGCTAATGTGGCAACAACTGCCACAATCTTTTCAGCAACCTTCATGGTGTTATAGAGTAAAATATTTTTCGGCACCAGATTCAGTTTTTTATTTGTGGGTTTCTTTCCTGTGAGTTGCATATCACATACCTCCAAACAGTGCTCCGACAGAAGTGATGAACACTTCATCGGAAGGATACGGTCTGTTGTTTTCTCTCTGTACGCATCCGTGATTGATTTCAACAAAGTCCTCTAACGGAAAAGCGTAACAAGGAACATCGAAAGAATCCTTTATTGTGCTGACGAGCTGAGGCATCTTATACATACCTCCGGCAAAGTAAATGGTAGAAAGTTTGAGCTTTTCTTCGCCGGCGACCGCCTGTTTAATCTGACGGATGATTTCTGATGTGAGCAACTGCAAAAAGCTCTGATACTGTGAAACCTTAAAAGCAAACGAAGGATTCATTTTCAAGAATTCAGGCACGATGTTTTTATCATTCTTCAAGTCGCCTAATGTACTGTAAATAATCTTATCCATACGGAATAAATCGTGTTTTATAGACTTAGAACGAATAATCCTGTCCTTCGTGAAAACAACCACACGGGCAGATTTATAGCCGACTTCAACAATTGCCGTTGCCTCACTTGCAGAGTTGGAAACATGTTTGCTCTTCTGAAGAAGACCTGCAAGATGCTCAACCGCATTGGTGGCAATATCGGCATAGGTTAGCCGAAGCTTGTACTTCTCGGCAATATCCTGAATCATATCCATGTATTCGTTCTTTACTGCCGCCGTTTGAAAACTTCCCTGACCGGGAACGGGACTGCCAATCTGACGCCAATCGTGATAGTATTTCGTAACATCATCATTGACGAGTGCAGAAAGATTGTTCTTAATCATTCCGCTAAGCTCTTTCGGTGAACTGATCGGATACTCCGCAACCTCGCAGAAAACTCCTACTTCATCCTCCGGAAGAACTACATACAGATCTCCGGGACCGGCTTTCATTTTGAGCAAAAAGTTTGAGAAATTCTGATAGGTTTCGGGCGATTCGAGTCCGCCTTCAACCGCTTCAATAATTGCTCCGGTAAACATGATCTGCTTACCGTCTTCTTTTTGATAACCGCTGATTTTCGTTTTGCCGTTACCGAAATCAACTACCACTTTACATTTCCCCATTGGGATGTTCCTCCTTTTATACTTTCAGAATAATCAACCGTTTTCAGTGCCAATGAAGTTATCATTGAATTTTCATAGTGGGGTTCAATCAGCACTTCAGCGGTAATGAACTTGTAATAACTTTTGTTTTGATATACATACTCACCGATGCTCAAAACGGTAAGTTTGCCTTTGCTTCGTATTTCACCCTTTTTACTTGCTGCAAGAAACACTTTATATGAGCCGTTAAGCTTCTCATCGGCTGATAGTGATTTTGTTTTATCAGTTGCCGAAATAATGTAGTTATAATTCATATAACCTTGAAGCATCAAAAGGGATTTTTCGTCCTGACCGTTTCCGGTCAGAGGAATAATTTCGTCTACAATATCCGATACGGTTATATTCAGATCCCTTCCGGAAGTCTTTATATTTCCTTTGTCGATATAGTAGGCATTCAGATAATTTTCGAGAGCATCAATACCGGAATCCGCACAGTAAAGAGCACCGTTTGCACCGATAAGGCGATTCATGTTTCTGCCGTAATACAACACGATTGAAACCGTGCTGATAACAAGCGAACACGCAAGAACCATTGCAATAAGCGAGTAAACCAAAACATAACCTTTTTTATTCATACTCTACCTACCTCTCATGTACGCATATCCGAAGAATGCAAGTTCTTCATCGCCGTTTGATTTGTTACGGTAAGCTTTATATTGGACACCATTCATCGTAACTTTCCAATCAATCCGGTCAATGTCGCTTGATACGACCGTTTCGTTCCAGTTATTATCCATTAAAAACATCTTTCGCTGTTCATCATCAAATGTGAACTGAAGCATAATAACCGAACCTTCTTCACCGCCTACGACAGATCCGTCAACATAACAGGCAAGCGTATTATTGTCTCCAATAGTTGTACAATAGTAAGCAGAACGGATATTTCGGTTAATGATGTTGACAGCATCGTATGTACGGTTATTTTCGTTTATCATTTTTGCCGTAACATCATAGGTATTGGAGAAAAATCTAACGATGGTAAAAGTCGCTGCCATAATCATCACGGATAATCCCATGGCGATAAGCAGTTCGACCAATGTCATACCTTTGCTCTTTTTATTCATATCCCTACCCCCTGTTTATGTGAAAGATGTAGCTCACAACAGCAGGCTGGCTCTCGTGATAAATGCTGTATCCGATATTACCCCAGTCCATAGAACGCTTCTGAACCCGAAGTTCAAAAGTCATAAGGTTTTCATCAGGCGTATATATACCATTGCCGAAAGGTGTTCCCAAACTATTCTCGGAAATATACACCGCATTCGGCGATATTAAAAACAACTGAACTTTATAGTCAGATAGATTATTTTCGTCTATAAGTTTCGTATAATTGGCAGTATTGCCGGCTACAATGTCCGCATCACGAAAAAATGCGTTCATCTCGTTTAGGTCAATTTCAACCTCGCCGTATGACGAGTTGTAATTTTCTTTTATGTAATCAAACATTGAATACTCTTCACTCTCGGAACACGCCGAAAAAGCCTCGGCTAATTGCGAGGCAACGCAGGAAGTTTCACGGGCTTGCTGCAGATAATTTGAATTTATAAGCGATATGCTGATGGTCGTATAAACACTTATAAACACAACAGCCGTGATAAACAACGCTACCATTACCTCAATAAGTACTGCACCTTTTTCTCGTTTCATTTTTTCAACTCCCGGATAAAGAGATATAATAGTTTCGTTGTGAGACCGGAATGTCGTTACCTCTCATAACGGCAACTTTCCCGTCTTCTAAATGATAATAAAAATCGTAAGATTCACCGACTGACGGGATTCCGACCTTCGATGTATCTCCCGTGTATAGCTTGATACTCGCCATACACTCGGCTTTTGTTTGCGGATATAAGCCCCTGCCCGAATTGGCAAGTGCTGATATTTCATCGGTCGTCAAATTAAGGACAGAGTTATACTTAACCCGACCATTCTCTTCAAAAGTAACTTTTTGGTCTATGGTTTTTGAGAATGCACTGAAATCATTGATTCTGAAATTATCCATTGCCTGGTTATAGACCAAAACCATAGCGTCATCGGCACGCTGTTTGCTTCTGATATCTGCGTGTTTGATTGCCGGAACGGAAATCGTGCACATGATTGCCAATGCTCCGATAACGCAAAGCAATTCAACAAGTGTAAACCCTCTTGAACTCTTCATATTGCCTCCGAATGATAACCATCCGTTGCAGGTACTTCTGGGGGATGTACCTGCAACAAAGGTTACATTTTATTAAGAAAATGACTGCGGCGGTATGCCGCCTATGGATTATTCAGGTTTGTCAACAGAACTTAGTTTGCCGAAGCAGGAACCTTGTCGTTGGCAGTATCAGTGGTAAGGTTGATCCAAACAGTAGAAGCAGAAAGCGGATTGCCTTTTGCATCAATACCGTTCTTGAACTGTGCATTAAGCTCAGGAACAGTAGAATCGGTATCAGCAAAGACAACAGCACCCAAAGCCGGGCAATAGAAGAAGCTCATAGTCTTCTGCTTAGGCTCGAAGGATTTACCCTTAATCTGAGTGTAGTTGGAAACAACTGCTTTGATCATAGCTTCACTCGTCGGATACTTGGTACGGTAATCGATGCTACCAACAGTCGCACTTTCAACAGTACCGTCCTGGCCTTTTTCGAACAACTTAACAACTTCTCTGTCGGTTGCATCAAAGTCAGAATCGACAGTAGTGATTGTGTTGGAAACACGGCCGGCAACAGGATCCGATTCATCAACGGTCTCAGAGTTTACTTCGGCGATATACAGCTCGTACTCACTTACCCAACGGGAAACCGCTGTGGTCATTTCAGAGGCGTTCTGAGTATCGGTCGAAACGTTACCCTTTTCGATGAGGCCGGATACGGCGGGGATAGCAATTGCTGCGAGGACTGCGAGAATGCCGATAACCACCAGCAACTCGACGAGAGTAAAACCCTTGCGGGTAGATTTTTTTTGAGTTTTCGAAGAATAATTCATATAGTTAATATCTCCTTATAATTAAAATAGTGATAAATATAGTTCCAGACACTTTTCACCGATGAGCAATGACAAATAGGTCCCTATACAAAGGTACGGTCCGAATGCCATTTCGCTTTTCCATCCGTGAGTTTTTCTGATTTTTTTGATGATTGCCGCAATGCATCCGACTGTGATGCCGAAAAATGCGGCTAAAAGAACACCTTTAAATCCAAGGAGTATACCAACCGCAGCCATTAACTTGACATCTCCGAATCCCATCATCTTGAACAAAGCAAGAATCAGGAATGGAACGCTCACACATATAAGTCCAATTGCGGATGATACATATGTGCCGTTGCAAAACATCAAACCGACTCCGAGACCGGCAATTAAAATACATGCCAGGTCAGAAATTTCCATCGTTTTGCTGTCAAGCAAAGCTATTTCAAACAAAATGCAGGATACTGAACAGTAGATAAAACCCTGAACTGTTACTCCATACACAATCAAAGGAATGATACCGAAGATTGCTGTAAGCAGTTCAATCACCGTGCTTGAAACGGGAATCTTTGATTTACAACTCACGCATTTACCACGCAAGAAGATAAAGCTGAATACCGGGATAAGCTCCCAAACCTTCAAAGTTCTACCGCAAGTATCACAGTGAGATCTTCCTTTGATGATTTGTTCTTCTCTCGGAATGCGTTCGTTACACACTCCGATAAAGCTGCCGATACAGGTGAGTATTATAAAAGCAAAAATAAAAATTAAAATATTCATTTCACACCTCGTATTTATTTCGTCAGGGTCGTTTAATTAAAAGTAAATGACTGTTCTCACCTCCGAAATTTGTCGAATAATGATAAAAAAATACAGCCCTTTTCTGAGGATGCCTGTATCTGTAATCTCAAAAAAAGCTGCACATCATTATAAAAGTATTAAGTTGTAAATGTTAACGACCGAGTTCTTCTCGTCCCTTATTATATATGTCTACAAACATGGAAGCGTACTTTGTAAACTTTTCCCGTTCCGGATACACTCCGCTGACGATTTGGGAGAGAGCACCGTAAATGATACCTCTGACTACATCAACATTGAAATCCTCAAATCCGAGATTCACACATTCGATGATTGTCCCACCGACATACGCTACAACCACTTCAAATTCGTCTTCATATATTTCAGGAATCAAGTTTGCTTGGTCTTGATCGACAAAGTGCTTCATAATGGTTCTTGTACATTTAAACACTCTGTCTTGCCAACGCCGGCTCATTATTCAAGATCGGCTTCATCCTCGTTGTCCGGGGACTTGTCCGCCTCCGAAGTATCCTGATGAGCCATTTCATCGTTGCCAATCTGCTCACCGACAACACGGTCGTATTCCATGAGAATATAGTTGTCTAATTCTTCACGGGCTTTGGCATTGATCGGATGGGCAATCGAATAATAGGTTTCGTCTTTAAGCTGCCGGCAAGGATATGCAACATACACACCCTTTCCGCCTTTTCGCGGTTTGATTCGTATATCTCGGATTTTCAAAACATCGTCGATAACGATTTGAACCGTAGCTTTGATAAACGAACGATTTTCGATTGGGATTACCG